>CAZEGG010000406.1:0-2929 GCA_964511755.1 uncultured Desulfobacteraceae bacterium
TCCCATTATTGAAACCTCCTGTTGCGGGGGCTTAACGGCCCCCTTGATTTAATTACAGATCCGTCACGCCGCATTCGATCCTGACCATAAAGTCGTCGTTCAGGATCTTGGTGGTTTTGGCTATTTTCCAGCCTGATGTTCCCCGCTGATCCAGGGGGTCGTCCGCGCCGGCGCTGCCGAGTTTCTTGATGATGTTCTTGATGTTCCCGGCCTGAAGCGGTGTAGTTCCAACCGCATTCGCACCCAGGATGATCAGGCTATAGATATCAACATAGGTGGAATCGCTCGATACCAGCCCGGTAGATCCTATGGCCGCAGCCGAATCACTTCCGGTCCAGATTTTTCCGTTGGTGGTCAGAAGAAACCTGACGTTTCCCTTGGCGCCGATCTCTTCCTCGAACACGCCTTTCTGTGCCGAGTATTCCTGCACGGGGATAAATCCGGTCAGGGCTTCGATGTCCTGCCTCATGTCGGTATGCCCGATTGCGAAGTAAGCCGGTGCTACGGGTTTCGTGGCGATCTTCGCTCCAGCCGCTATGTAACTGGCGATCTTCCTGGCATTGCCGCTCTCAAGCGTTCTGACGGCGGACTTGATGTCGGAATCCGCTATCGCAGTGGCTACGCTGGATCTGCCCGCCACACCCGCAGCGTACCTTACCGAAGTTCCGGCCACCATGACATCCCTGTCCAGGGTATCGGCGGTGAGTCCCATCTGCTCGCCCAGCACGTCGCTGAATTCCATGAGAGTCGAGTCGAGCGAGGTCATTGACAGTACATCTGAGTAAGTGAGAAAGTCTCCGTAGAACTTGACCACGGAGTAGATATCCGTGGTTGTGGCCTTCTTGCCCGTGGGGGTCGTCCCTTCGGTGAGTGCGGTTGTATTGGCCGCAAGGCTGTTATACCTGCGGAAGTTAATGCGTGTGCCCTTGTTCTTCGGCAAGGGCCGCGTTTGGAGAAACCTTCCGTGGATCAGAGCAGGAACTGCCCGTTCCAAAAGATTTCGGTCGTAATATCCCTGGATGTTGACATTAACATCACTGGTTCCGGTAATAAGGGCCATGATCTATCCCCTCCTCAATAGCCCTTCGCCTTGCTGATGATCTCCTGAAATTTGTCATTTGGCAGATCCCATACGTTCGGCTTGGGCTTATCGCTCCGCTGTTCGTGCCCTCCAGAGGGCATGCGGAACGGTGGATTATTTGTTGTTGTAGGTTTGGCAGGTGCCTCTTTCGTGACACCGGCCCGTACTTCGTCATAAAACTTGATCAGCTCTCCCAGGTCCTTGTCGATTGACTGCACCCGGGCATAGGGTTGCTTCCATAGTTCTTCGTGAAAAACCTTCATTACGTCCTGAAAATGTTCGGGGTCACGCATCTGCAAAATCACACCCGTAGGCGGCAAAGCGTTCTGGGGCGGCGCTGCCGGTCTGGCTTCTCCCTCCCATGCCTTTCTCGCCCTTTTGATGTTCTCCTTCAGCCACTCTTCAGGGGTTCGTGAATCATCAAGTGGTACAAACTCGATATCTTCTTCCTGCTGGGGCTTGGGAGGTTCCTTGCCTTCATACTTCTGCCTGACATGGTCGTTAATGAGTTTCTGTAGCTCTTCGTCCTCATCGACAAGCTGCACCAATTTCCCATGCGGCCCGACCTTGTAATCATAGTCGAAACCCTTCTGGGCAAGCTCAACCAGCTTCTCCCTGGTGACCTTGTGAACCTGGCCGTTATGGACTATCTCAACGACTTCCGGTTCTTCCGGCTGCTCCTCGACTTCTTCAGGCGTTTCCTCTTCTAGTTCCTGTTCTTCTTCCGGTTCCTCAATTTCCTCTTCTTCTACTTCAGGCTCTTCAAACTCTTCCCTGTTTACGGTTTCAAGGATCTGAGGTTCCCCTACTGCTGCTTCTTTTTTCTTAGGCATCTGTCGCCCTCCTTCGGCAACCCTTGTCGTTGCCTGTATTTTTTGGCATCGTCTCAGGCATTGTCCCTTAGATGTCCGCCGTTACCTCCTGCTCCGGTTCTTTTTCGGCCAGAGCGTATTCCTCAACGTAGTTTTGCAGACGTGCTCTAAATTCCTGGATGATCTGCGTACTGAGTTGGACTACCTTCATCTCTTCGTAGCTCGCATCCTTTGGCATACGCGAGAATGCTATAAAGTGTTCGTGCTCCATGGTGTCGAGCAATTCTACAGCTATGGGTTCACCGAGAATCCTTCTGGCTCCTCTCGACAGCCTGAGCTTTTCCTGCAACATTCTCTCTCGTTCTTCATCCATTCATCTGCCCTGTCTGCTGGGGTTGCATCTGTTCTGAAAGACTGGTGAAAAAGTCCATCGTCTGCTTGATATTCCCAGACTTCACGTTCTCCACGCCTATTATAAAGTCCTGCATATCCTTCTTTTTCTTGGCCTCAAGTTCCTGCAAGGCGGTGACGTGGTCGCTCGCAACCTTGCTTTCCTTAACAGCGATGTCCTTCTGTTTGAGGGCGATCATGATCTTTTGAATCTGTTCCTGCATTTGCTCCATGGCTGATTGTTTCTGCTGCTGGGCCTGCATGCCCTGTGTTACGGCCTGCATGTATTTCTGGAGGTTCATCACAAAATCGTCCGGTTGTTTCCAGCCCATAGCAGATACGTACCTGGTAGCCATATTATGCACCTGCTCAGGACCTATCAGCCCGGGGAACTGCTGGTTAAGACCTGTCAGCATCGCAATGACCGCCTGGAGCTTCTGGCTTTCCTGAACGCCTATCGACGCCTCTACGCCCATATTGACAGTGGCCTTTATCTTTCCCTGAAGCATTTGCGGTGTAAGTTGGCGGTCAGTTCCCTGAACCTTCACCGTTACTGGCCTGTCCATGTACTTTCGATAGAGCAGCGCGCATTTGAGATAGAATTCCTTGATGCCTGTCTCAGCGAAGATTCTGGCTATGAGTTCGA
>CAZEGG010000407.1:0-2912 GCA_964511755.1 uncultured Desulfobacteraceae bacterium
CCTTTAAATCCATCATATCCATGCCGCACGGCATAGTGCTCGTGTGCGGCCCTACAGGTTCCGGAAAGACCACCACGCTTTACGCTGCGCTTAACAGAATAAACTCGCCGGAGAAGAAGATCGTCACTGTTGAAGACCCTGTGGAGTACCAACTTGAGGGAATAAATCAGGTTCAGATAAAGCCGAAGATCGGGCTGACTTTTGCCAATTGCCTGAGGTCTTTCCTCAGACACGATCCGGATGTCATGTTGGTGGGAGAGATCAGAGATGTGGAAACGGCGGAGATCGCAGTACAATCAGCGCTCACCGGCCATATGGTCTTTTCCACGTTGCACACAAATGACGCCGCTGGAGCTATAACGCGTCTTGAAGATATGGGTATAGAACCCTTCATGATAGCCTCTTCACTGGTAGCCGTACTGGCCCAGCGCCTGGTAAGGCGCGTATGCCCGCATTGCCGCGAGGAAGTGCAGTTGAGTGAGGAGGATAGAGCAATATTGGCAAGGGAACTGGGATTGCCCCCTGAGAAGATCTCGGACACCTATCAAAGAGGAATGGGCTGTAAGGACTGCGGAGAGACCGGATACCGCGACAGGGTTGGAATCTTTGAACTGCTCATCGTAAGCGAAGCTATCCAGCGGGCGGTCTTGCAGGGAACCGACCGCCGTGGGATATACCGAAAAGCCCTTTCAGAAGGCATGACCCCGTTAAGAGTGAATGGTCTGGATAAGGTGAAACAAGGTATTACTACGTACGAAGAAGTACTGAGGGTTGCCCGCTGATGCCCCGTTTTGCCTATGAAGCAGTGGACATTCGGGGGCGCAAAGTCATCGATTCGGCAGAGGCAAAGGATAAGGAAACCCTGCTCTTCGCTTTGGAATCCAAGGGCCTTGTGCTCCTTAGATGGTTGGATAGCGACCATAGTAGGAAATTCTTTTCCAGACGTCATTCCCGGTTGCTGACAAGCAACGAACTTCTCCAATTCACGAAGGACCTTGGGTATCTTCTGAAGTCCGGCCTTCCTTTGGATCGTGCCTTGGACGTTATCGGCCGGTCTGTGAATAAGGGCAATCTTAAGTCACTCGCTCAAGAGTTCGAAGATGCACTGCGTGGAGGTAAGAGCCTCTCTGAAGCAATGGCTTCCAGGCAGAGGGACTTCGGCGATCTCTATGTGAACATGGTGCGGGTGGGTGAGGTGGGCGGAGTACTGCCGGACGTGATGGAAAAACTGGCCCAGTTTCAGGAGCGAGCGGAGGAAACGAAAAAGTTCATCATTTCCTCGGCCATTTATCCCACCATCCTTCTTATGGTTGGGATCATATCAGTATTGGTAATCATGGGTTTCGTTGTCCCAAGATTTGCCAGCATTTTTAAAGGGTTAGGGCAAAAGATTCCTTTGGCTACCCAAATCCTCATTTCAGTGAGTGCGCTGCTGCAACAATGGTGGTGGGTATTGGTCATCGTCATCGTGGTTCTTTTCTTGTCTCTGCGATATTTTGCGCATACTTCCGCCGGCAAAATGAAGCTCGATAAGCTTGCTATACGCGTCCCGGTTCTCGGCGCCCTGATCAGCGAGATTCAGGTGAGCTATTTCGCGAGAACTCTAGGCACCTTGATATTAAGCGGCGTTCCATTGCTGAAAAGCCTCTCGATTGTTCGGGAAGTTGTGGGCAACCAGATAATCCGAGCCTCTGTGCAGAAAATATATGAAAAAGTCAAAGAGGGAAAAAGAATCAGCTCGCTTATGAAAGAGGTGAAAATTTTCCCCGAGATGGCCGTTCAACTCGTTTCCGTCGGGGAAGAAACCGGCAGAATGGGTGAAATGCTGGTTGAGATTGCTGAAGAGCTGGATAACAAAATTCAGGGAAAAATAAAGTTTTATCTCACCCTGCTTGAGCCGCTGACGATTCTCTTTATGGGTCTTATCATTGGCGGCATTGTGGTGTCTATGTTATTAGCGGTCTTTGGAATCAATGAAATCCAATTCTGACGCCTTTACCCTTCTGGAATTGATTGTCGTTCTGGTGATTATCGCCGTTTGCGGCTCCCTGGTATTTGTAAATGTGGGGAAGTCCATCGCAACGAGAAAAAATAAGAATTTTGCCTACGAGATGATTTCCCTTTGCAAGACGGCCCGGCGTTTAGCAATTGACCGCGGAACTCCGGTTGTATTCTACATCAGCTCTGACGAACGACGATGCTGGATAGATGATACTCATGGGGACATTAAGGTTCCTGAGGGGATGCTCATAGAAGGGGAGGGGGTATCGGCGCTCGATGAGGGCGTGTATGGAATCAGGTTTTACCCCGATGGAAGTACCAGCGGCGGAGAGTTGACCCTCTCCGTAGCGGGAAATATCCTCTGCACGATCAAAGTAGACTTAATAACAGGCACGATAACTGCAAGGAGATCTGTTGGGGGGAGAACTTCAGAAAACCAGATGGAGAAAAGGCAGGGGTAATATGCAGATCCGGAATCGCCGGCGGCAGCAGAGAAATTCAACGGAATCGGGCTTTACCCTTTTGGAAGTGCTTGTTTCGCTCATTATCGTCGGCATATCCTTCGGAGTTGTATTTCAGGCACTCTCCCAGTCTAAAAGGATTTCCTGGAAGGCAGATGAGTTGCTGACGGCATCCAGGATCGCCCATAATCTTCTGGCAGATTCCGCTTTGCTCAGTACTGCAGTGAATCAAAGAGAGGTAGCAGGTGAAGTGGCGGGAGAAAACGGATGGAAATTTAAGCTTACCGCCGAGCCTTTTGTCAAAGAAGAAGATAACGGCGCAGTGCCCGTTGAAATCCCATCACTGTTTGATATGCGCCTTTGCCTATCTTATGAGAAGGCCGGACAAGGACGGCAAATGTGTTTGACACGGTGGTATCATCAATGACCGTATCCGGAGGGCGGCGGGAA
>CAZEGG010000408.1:0-2895 GCA_964511755.1 uncultured Desulfobacteraceae bacterium
AGGGCATGGAGGAAGAGCTCAAGGAGGCCTGCAGGGCCATGAAACGGATCATGGTTCTTCTCGTGGAAGGATTCTATCCCCTGACGCGGGAACTGGAAGAAGAGGCCTCCGGCATTCAGGTGGACTGCCAGAGAATCGGAAACCTCCGGTTCAAACAGGAGACGGATGCCCTGCTCGATTTCCTCGATGGAGTTAAGGAAAAGATTTCATTGGATTTCAAATATATCAATGATGCCTTTCTCTTGCTTCTCGATAAGGTAAAGGATCTGGAAAAGACCCTCGCCGCCCAGTTCGGGAGTAGAGAGTACGAAAAGAAGGTCGACTATTTCGAAATGAAGATCAACGGTGAAGTGAGCTCCATTGCCAATTCCTTTGATATTCATACCACCGTTGACGAAATAAAGAAGGTAGTCATCCGGAAGATCCAGAACATCAAGGAAGCGGTGGCGGAAAAGAAACGGGAGGATCTGAAAAGGGCCAGAATCGCACGTGAACACATGAAGGTGCTCAGGGAGCGAATCGCGGAGGCGGACCGGAACGCCAGGGAAATGTCCGAGCAGGCTGAGGAATTGAAGATGGTAGCCATGAAGGATGGCCTCTCCGGACTCCACAATCGGAATGCATTTGATATCAGAATTGTGAATGCCCTGGAAAGGGCGCGGGAAACAGGGGAATGGTTCACATTAATCCTTCTCGACGTGGACAGGTTCAAGGAAATTAATGATACGTTTGGTCATGTATCCGGGGACAAGATTCTCGAAAAGGTGGGACAGTCCCTGAGAGAGACCTTCCGGGAACGCGACTTCATCGTGAGATATGGCGGTGATGAATTCGTGGTGCTCATCGAGCGATTGACCAAAGAAATGGCGCTGCAGCGGGTAGCGAGTTTTCGAAAAAACCTTGCCAAGCGGCGCTTTGTCTCGCACAAGAAGGGAGAGATCGCTATCTCGGTCAGTGCAGGGATCGCGGTTGCGAGGCCAGGGGATACCCCCGAAAGCATCATTGATCGCGCGGACAAGGCAATGTACTCGGAGAAACAGGCTCACGCCCGGAAAAAGTGAAGTTCACTGACTCGCGCTGTAACAGGAACGCCAGAGACTCTGGTAGGCAGAAAGCTCCGTTTGCCAGCGGCTGAGGCTCCACCCCAGCTCTCCCCGGCAGATATCCCCAACCTTCTCCAGGAGGCTGGCGCCTCCTCTTTCGAGCAGTATCCCCAGCCGGGTACGCCGCAGCATCAGGTCTTCCAGGTGCATGACCGCCTCATTCCTTGCAGCCCAGCGAATTTCGGCCCACAGAGTGTCTGTTTCCGGAATCCGTTCAAGGTCGCCGTCCGTTGCACATTCCAAAACGTGTTGAGCGCAGCTTCCATACCGGCCTTCCAGACGGCGCCCGAGAGAATGGAAGAGACAGGCAGGGGCATAGGTGCCGAGACCATTTCGGGGAAAGACAGGGGCGCCGGTATCCTTCACATCAAGGTGGGTCAGAAAAGGAGCCGCAGTACGAAGGACGTCCAGGGCCATCAGGCGAAACGTTGTCAGTTTTCCTCCGCTGACGGAAACCATGCCGTCCTGCTCCCAGATACTATGGTGTCGCTTCTCTTTTGAAGGCCTTTTCTTCCCCCCGCCGATCACTGGGCGAATTCCTGCGTATGTGGACAGAATATCCCCTTTCTCCAGGTGGATAGACGGAAACTGGTGCCGGACAATATCCATAAGGTACTCAATTTCCTGCGAAGAAATCCGTGGTTCGACATCCAGAGACTCCCTGTGATCAAGGTCGGTGGTGCCGACGATGGTCGCCCCTTCCCAGGGGAAAACAAATACGGGCCTTTTGTCTGAAGGATGTCGGAGGGTGATTGCCTGGGAGACCGGAAGCTTCCAGAAGGGCAGCACTAGGTGGCTGCCTCGCAAAGGGCGAATGGAGGACCTCGTGTACTTCATTGATTGCAGCTGATCGGCCCAGACCCCTGTGGCATTGACCACGACCCGTGCGAAAATGTCAGCCTCTTCCCCTGTGAACTCATCTCTCACGGACACTCCGGCAACACGGTTTCCGGCCCTGAGGAGATCCTCCACTCTTGCATAATTGAGTGCAAGAGCGCCTTCAAGAGAGGCTTCCTGGATGGTCCGCAACACCAGCCTGGCGTCGTCAACCACTGCGTCCATGTAATGGGTTCCGCCTCTGAGACCTCGCTGGTCTATGTTGGGTGCGAGAAAGAGGGATTCCGGGGCCGGATAATAACGATGGTTGCGGGCACCGGAGAAAAGATCATACAGGGAGAGAAGCCCCCCGAACAGGTGTCTGCCCGGAAACCGGCCACGGTAATGAGCAAAGAGATAGCCAAGGGGTTCAATCAGCCCCGGCGCCTGGGAAAGGAGGTGATCCCGCTCCCTTACAGAAGCCCGAACGAGTCTCAGATCGCCGGAAAGGAGATAACGGAGCCCACCATGGATCATTTTTGAGGAACGGCTGGATGTCCCCCAGGCAAAATCCTTCTGTTCCAGCAATGCGACCGACAGTCCGCGCCTGCGTGCTTCCCTGAGGACGCCTGCCCCGGTAATTCCTCCTCCCACCACAAGCATATCCCATCCCCCGGAACTTTTCTTCCCAAGTTCCACAAGCCTTGTCCAGGCTTCGTGTCTTTTTCTGGCTGAGAAAAAAGGGGAGGTACAGGACATTATGGAACCAGCTTTCCCGGATTCATTATGCCGTCCGGATCGAATTGATCGCACAGGACCTTGATGCCCGCGATACCAAGCGGACCTTTCTCTGCAGCGAGATAAGGGGCATGATCGATTCCCACTCCGTGATGGTGGGTGATGGTGCCGCCTCCTTTTACAATGGATTCAGAGGCCGCTTTTTTCAATCGCTGCCATCGGGAAAACGTCTCTTCGT
>CAZEGG010000409.1:0-2892 GCA_964511755.1 uncultured Desulfobacteraceae bacterium
CACTAATACTGTTAATGAAAGGAACACAATATATTGCGATCAATGGAATTGGCCTATCAGCAGATTTGGTCGCCATCGCGGGTCTCTGGTTGATGAGAAAATGGGGGGCTGCATTTACTATAATTATATCTGGGAAGGGTATAGGACAGAGTATTATGATCCTCCAGCTTGCATACTTAAACGTTTATACCCATGATTTGCCCTTTTACTATTCCCTCGTCAGGTTGGTGCTCCCCTTTCTAACGATCGGAACCGATATTTTTATAGTGATTTACCTTTTTAGGGGGATATTCAGAGGGCGCTTTGAATAAAGATTTGTTACGAGCGGTTGTATTATGGGACCTAACCTGTCATTTTGGTTTTGTTGGCTTTTGTTGTTTGTTGGGGGTCGTGGGGGGTGTGGGACGCTCTTTAATAATTCAATTGACAGTGGGGGTTGTTGGGGGTCGGGCCTAATGCCATTGACTTAAGGCTTCTGACCTTGATGTGGAGGCCTATTGCGTCATTCCAGCCCGTCACCACGGTGAAGGGACGGAATCCGGTGTTTCCAGGCTTTTCTGGACCCCGGCTTTCGCCGGGGTGACGGTGTGGGCAATCCAGTTTCCTTAAGTTAGTGGCATTAGGTTCGACTCGATGCCACCCGAGAAGAATCAGTAGTGATATCTCAGTTGTGCAATGAGGATCGCATCTCCTGATACTTTATAAACGAATCGGTGTTCATCATTTATCCGCCTGGACCAATATCCTGATAGGGCATGCTTCAAAGGTTCAGGTTTTCCAACACCCTCAAAAGGGCTACGTGTTGTTTCGTTGATGAGGGTGTTAATACGGCGAAGAATTTTTTTATCAGTTTTTTGCCAATAGAGATAATCGTCCCAGGCATGATCTGAGAAAATGAGCTTCACTCTATAAGCTCCTTTTCATTTCCTTTGCCATTTTCGAGTTGGGCGATAGATTCAATCAGCCGTCTTGTGTTTTTCGGTGACCGCAGTAGGTAGGCCGTCTCTTCAAGGGCTTCAAAGTCCTCAAGGGACATAATAACCACAGATTCCGATGATTTTCGTGTTACAATCATCGGGGCGCGGTCTCTGCAAACTTTTTCCATTGTTTTCGCCAGGTTTTGCCTTGCAGCGGTATAGGTAATGGCTTCCATCTCAGCACCTCCTGTACAGCATATTGTACGTCTGCAGGGCCTGATGTCAATGATTTTTTCGCCCCAGCATGACACTTCACCAGAAAGCCAGGGCGGGGCGGCAGTGTGAAAGGAAATGGGGTCAAGTCTGCTCTTGGCTCATCTTGGGAGATAAGGGTAATATGAAGACATGTCCAGACCACTAAGAATTCAGTTTCCAGATGCCTGGTACCACGTGAAGAACCGTGGAAGAAGAGGAGATCTGATATTTAAGGAGAAAGAAGACTACTATACAAAAAGCTGCCTCTGACCGGAAATTCAGAAGACGTATTGAGAAATTGAAACTGGAGTTAATGGTGAGTCAAGAGAAGTGGACCCCATTCCCACCATTCCCATTCTCATCACTGCGGTAAATATGAATAGCTGGAGGATTAAGTAATGTCGCATGATACGACGATTCTGCTGGAAGGTCTTTTATTTCCAGAAGGTCCGCGATGGCATGAAGGCAAGCTTTGGTTTTCAGATATGCAGGGCCTCCACGTGATGACGGTGGATATGAACGGAAATTTCGAAAGAATTTTCAAAGTCAACGCGTCCCCGTCGGGTCTGGGGTGGCTTCCGGACGGACGGTTGCTGGTGGTGTCGATGATTGATCGGCGGTTGCTTAGACTCGATCCCGCGGGTCTGGTGGAAATTGCCGATCTTTCAAATTTGGCGTCGTTTCACTGCAATGACATGGTTGTGGATCAAGTGGGCCGGGCTTACGTCGGAAACTTCGGGTTTGACCTGTCGGCAAACGCACCGTTAAAACCGGCCGAGATTATCATGGTGACCCCGGACGGCAAGGCCCGGATAGTTGCCGAAGCGCTATTCTTTCCCAACGGAATGATCATCACCCCCGACGGACAGACCCTTGTTGTGGCCGAAACCTGGGGGAACTGCCTGACCGCTTTCGATATCCAACCTGACGGCTCTCTGGCCAAACGCCGCACATGGGCCAAATTGGATGATGTGTATCCCGATGGTATCTGCCTGGATGCTGAAGGCGCCATCTGGGTTGCGGCCCCCCGCCCCGGGGAGGTTTTGCGCGTCAATCCGGGAGGACGTGTTACCCATAGCGTGAAGGTTTCAACCAAACCATATGCCTGCATGCTCGGTGGACGTGACCGCCGCACGCTATTTGTGTGCACGGCGGGCTCGTTAAATCCGGACCAGATTCGCGCTGAACCGAACGGCAAAATCGAAATCGTGGAGGTCGAGATTCCCGGAGCGGGACTTCCTTAATAAATGGATTGGGTCCTGAAGGATCAGGTGCCTTGAGGATTAATGAAACCTTTTGACAAGGTGAGTCAAGGGCAGACTTGACCCCCTTTCTTGGCTGTCCTTAGAAATGCCCGCATTTCAGGCAATGGCAAGAAATCATAACATCCAGCTATTGATCGAAGTGCGACATTTGCAAGGGTCAGCCAGACGATCTCAAAAATCCGACCGGCCTCGGTGCACACTATTACGTGTTCCCAGTACTCGGTAGACAATCCGAAAGGAGTGTGAATATGACTACTCAGATCAGTAAAATCGCTGTTGATTCCCTACGTAAGGAGTTCACTGGTAAAATCATTATGCCAGGCGAGCCCGAGTACGGAGACGCTCGAACGATTTTCAACGCGATGATCGATCGCCAGCCCAGTGTCATTGCACAGTGCGGCAACGTGGATGATGTCGTGCGCGCGATTCTCTTTGGGCGCAATCTGGGTATAGAG
>CAZEGG010000410.1:0-2889 GCA_964511755.1 uncultured Desulfobacteraceae bacterium
TTGAAGCCGAGATAGTTCACCCGGAGCTGATTGTCCCGGATCCCGGCCATGATGCTGCCGAAAGGGGTCCGGGTCGCATACCACATGAGAAAGAGACTCAAGGCGCAGACCGCGACGGCAAAGTAGTAGAAGCTCTGCGGGTGGCCCATATCGATTGAAAGGAACCCCGGAATCCTGAAGGGGGGGATGGGGAAACCTCCCACTCCATCTTCTCCATGGGTGATGCCTCGAAGTTTGAGACAGGCGAGGAAGAGGATCTGTCCCAGGGCAAGCGTCAGCAGGGCGAATGCCGTATCCTTCACGCGGACCAGAATGGGGCTGACAATCAGGGCAAGCAAGGAGCTGGATAGTCCGCCAATGGCCATGCAGGTCATTAACCCGAGTCCGGGGATGTTTTCGAGGGCCAAAGCGGTGGCATAGCCGCCGACGCCGAAGAACATGGCGTGTCCGAAACTCAGGAGCCCGGTAAAGCTGAGCAGCATGTTCAGGCTGGCTGCGAAAACCGCGAAGATGGCAAATCGGACAAAGAGATTGGTCAGGACAATGCCGAAGACCATGGGATAGACCAACACGAATCCGATCAGCAGCAGCCAGGGGATCCAGTTCTTGAGTCTCGTCATTGTCTTTTTCCGAATAGGCCGGTGGGTTTTACGGAGAGGACGACGGCCATGAGGAGAAAAGTTATCAGGGGGGCGATGGTTGGAACGAACTGAACCCCGTAAGAGTTCAGGAGACCGATGAGGATAGCAGCCACGAAGGCGCCCCACAGGCTCCCCAGGCCCCCCACGACGACAACCACGAAAGCGTCGAGACCCACCTGATCGGCGAGACCCGGAAAGACAGAGAGGAGGGGGGCGACGACTACCCCCGCCAGCCCGGCAAGCCAGGTCCCGAAACCGAAAAAGAGAGTGAAGATCAAGGGGACATTTATGCCGAGGGCACCCACCATGTCAGCATTGGTGGTGGCAGCGCGAACGATGGTGCCGAATCGGGTCTTGCTGAAAAGCTGCACCATGGCAAGCAGGATCAGGATGGTAAAAGCGATGATGAATAAACGGTACACAGGGTATTCCAGGGGACCGAAGGGGACATGGCCGCTCAGGATCTTCGGCGTTTGTACCATAAGGCTCTGGGTTCCCCAGAAAGCTTTCACGGCCTCGACCAGGACCATTCCGATCCCGACCGTCAGCACGAGCTGCGGGATGTGTCCGAAGGCGTGAACTCTTCTGATGAGATATCGTTCGACGAGCATTCCCAGGATGGCCGTCGCGACGGGGGCCACGATGAGCGCCACCCAGAAATCGGTCGCCCCCGCGATGGCGTAGCAGAAATAGGCCGCCAACATGAAGAAGTAGGCATGGGCAAGGTTGAGGATGTCCATCAGCCCGAAGATCATGGTGAGACCGGAGGCCACGAGAAAAAGGAGCAGTCCGTAGGCGAGGCCATGTATGCCCTGGGTGACCAGGATGAAGGTGATCGGACTCATTCGATCGTTCCTTTAAGGATCAGATTAAAATCCGGATGCTGTGCCCGACTTCGGGCTCAGCATCCGGTATTCAAAGAAGCGGGCCGTATACCTCAGGTTCACTTCATGAGGCGATTCTTGAGTCCCTCCGGGATGGGGGGCGTGCAGTACTTCTCCGGAATGACCGTTACCTTGTGGACGCCTGCATATCCTTTCGAGTAAAGCGCGCCTGGATAGACCTGCTTTGTGGGATAGGTGGTGACGCCCACATACATATCGAAGAGAGCCTGATGGTCCTGAGCCCGCATCGTTCTGACACCCTGGATGGATCCATACTGGTCCCCCTCCCAGGTGGAGATGATCTTTTCGGGGTTCGTGGTGCCCGCCCGCTGGATCACGTCGAAGAGCCAGTAGGTGTCGGAGAGGGTCTGCCCGATTACGAAATCCGGCCACGCGTAGATGAGCTTGTTATAGGGCTCCTTCCACTTGAGCCACTGCTTGTGCCAGGCTTTCATAATCATCTTCTGGGCGGGTGTCTGGGGGGTATCGCCGCTCATGAACTGATAGCAAATAAGCAGGTTCTTGCTCCCCTCGACTCCCACTGCTTTCCAGGCTTCCGGGTTGGTAATGTAAATGTTGGCGATGGGAACATTGAGCCCCATATTTCTCGCCTGCTTGAGGAGGTTGTCGCCGTCCGGCATCCAGTCGCCGGTATAGAGGATATCCGGTTTGGCCGCCATGACTTTGGTCAGAAAGGGCGCGAAATCCTTTAACCACAGCCCGTGATAGTCTTCACTCACGATCTTTGCATCCGGCCTGTACTCGGCCAGGGCCTTCTTGAAAGCGTTGGCCATGGAGTGGCCATAGAGGTAATCCTGGCAGAGGATGGAGAACCTTTTGTCCTGGGGCCGGTTCTTGAAAAAGTAGGCCATGGCCATGTTCCACTGGGTGGTGTCCGAGACGGTCTGGAAGGTGTAGCGCTTGAAGTTCTTCGCATCCATGAGTTCGTCCGAAAGGGAGAGACAGTTCACGAAGGGGACTTTGTACTTGTTGCTCACATCCGATATGATCTTGGCCAGGTGGCTGCCGGAGGTACCCCAGAGGACGTTCACCTTCTCTTCCAGGCAGAGCCTTTCGGCTTCCTGCTTCGTCGCAGCGGGCTTTCCCTGGGTGTCTCCCTTGATGATCTGGATCATCTTCCTTTTTCCGTCTACCAAGATGCCGCCCCTCTTGTTCAGGTCGTAGGCAACCCAGTTGACCACGGGCCAAAAGAGCTCACCGTTCGCCGCGGCAGGGCCGCTCAGGATCTGCATGTATCCAAGCTTGAACGTGTCCCCGGTGGGCTGTACGACCGTGTTTGGATCAAAGCCGGACATGTCGGACATCTTGCTTGGGTCGAAGGACGAATTTACCGCAAGACCCGA
>CAZEGG010000411.1:0-2875 GCA_964511755.1 uncultured Desulfobacteraceae bacterium
GAATCGGTTCAGGTGATGGTGTCGACGACGCCTCCGTCGACCCGCAACGCTGCCCCCGTGGTCGCCGATGCCTGGGGTGAGACTGCATAGATCACCATATTGGCCACCTCTTCGGGCCTTGCTGCCCGTTGTATGATGGATGAGGGTCTGTTGGCCTTTACGAAGTCAACGGCCGCCTGCTCGATGGACTTGCCGGTCTTTTCCGCTGTTTCCTTCAGCATCGCCTTGACACCGTCCGATAACGTCGGTCCCGGCAGGACCGCATTCACCGTCACGCCGGTCCCAGCCGCGCGCTTGGCGAGACCCCGGGCAATTCCCAGGACCGCTGTCTTGGTGAACCCGTAATGAATCATGTCCGGCGGAATGTTCAGCGCCGATTCGGAGGAGATGAAAACAACGCGCCCCCAGGTGCGCGCCATCATCTCCGGCATATACGCACGTGACAGGCGCACGCCCGACATGATGTTTGTCTCGAAGAATCGCGTCCATTCGGTGTCCGGGATCTCGAAGAAGTCTTGAAGCTGATAGATGCCGAGATTGTTGACCAGAATATCGCACCTGGGCGCGGCCTGTATCAGGGCGTCGCACCCGACTGCTGTGCTCAGGTCGGCGACGGCGCCGTGCACATTGCCGGCAGGCCCAACCTCCCGCACGGCGGCTACGGCGCGGTTCAGCGCCTCCTGCTTGCGCCCGTTCAGAACAACGTCCGCGCCGGCCTCTGCCAGCCCTCGGGCGACAGCAAATCCGATGCCGCCCGTAGAGCCGCTGACAACCGCAACTCTGCCTTTTAGGTCAATCTTCATAGAATGTCCTCCTTAAGAGTCTCAGCCAGCCACTTGAAGGACTATTTTGCCCCTCACATGCCCGTTCTGGCTCATTTCGTGGGCCTTCGCCGCCTGCGCTAACGGCAGGATAGAGGTGACTACAGGTTTCACCTTTCCGGCATCAATCAGAGCTGCGATCTGGGAGAGCTGAGCAGCATCGGGACGGACTACAACCCCTTCACCCCGCACGCCGTATTTCCGGGCAGCTTCCGGAGAGGAAATGCCCAGAGTGCCCACGAGAATCCCTCCCTTTTTGAGAACCTGCCACGAACGCCGTTGGGTATCACCGCCAATGGGGTCAAGCACCACATCAACATCATGCATCGTCTCTTCAAATTTGCGGGTGCCATAATCGATCACCTCATCGACGCCGAGCTCTCGCAGAAAACGCTCATTGCCGGAGGAGGCTGTGCCGATCACTTTGGCCTCCTTCCACCTGGCGAATTGGACCGCAAAGTGGCCCACTCCCCCTGCCGCGGCATGAATCAGCACGGTTTGGCCGGACTTGAGACCCGCCACCTCAAATAATGACTGCCATGCCGTGAGCGAGGTCAGGGGCACCGCACCTGCCTTCACATGGTCGATGGAGGCCGGTTTAAGTGCCAGGTGAGCGATCTCTGCAGCCACATATTCCGCGTAAGCGCCGTCGTTCATGAAATTCAGCATGCCGTAGACCTCATCCCCCACCTTGAAGGCGCTGACGTCGGATGCAACTTCCTCAACAACACCGGAGACATCCCAGCCGGGGATCAAAGGAAGCTGATGCTGCAGCCAACCTTTGACATGACCGGCACGCACTTTCCAATCCAAGGGATTGACTCCCGCCCCGTAGACCCGGATCAACACTTCTCCTTTGCGGGCCTCTGGACGGGGCGTTTCTTCCAGGACCAGGACTTCGGGGCCGCCATAGGAATGAAACCTTATTGCTCTCATGGATTCCATGATAATCCTCCTTCAGATTCGCGCCCTCTCTCGGAAAGACACTCGTGTTGGAGGCGATCGACCGGAAGAGGGCGTTCAACAAAAAATGATTCCTTCTCTTGTCATTATCAACACTGTTCGGACAGCTCCATAGAGGCAATACTGTAATTGCACCGGAAAACTCCTGTATTTTTTGTTGCGGAATATTTCGGCATATACTGCTGATTTCGAAAAGAGAAGAAGAAGGAAGGGGATTTCTGTCGTCGAAGGTGTACAGCGATCCCTGAGAAGTGTATCTTGGGGCAGGATAATGAAAGTATAATGATTGGAAAATATCCGAGTTCGGGATACTATTCCCTGTTTTCAACACAAGGAGAGAGGTGAGAAATGCTGAGCAATGAGGGGGAAAGATTGGAACGGGTTGTTGCCTGCACGCCGAGGCGAGAATATGCCTTTGGCGCTGGTGAACCTGAAAAGCATAACATCGGCGATCTGGGTGATCCTGATACTGCTGTTCAGCAGCACAACGTGCTCAAGTCTGCACTGCGGGAGTTTGGGGCCGAGGTGGTCGATATTGTTGAGTTGGAAGGACATCCCAATTCGGTCTTTGTGCGGGACACGGCCGTATGCACTCCCCGAGGATATGTGAAACTCAGGCTGGGTTTGGAAACCCGCCAAGGTGAAGACGATTGGATGGCAGAGATATTGGAAGAACTTGGAGAGCCGTGTGTGGGAGAAATACGGGGACCGGGAACCGTTGAAGGCGGAGATATTGTGCTGGCAGGGGAGGTTGCATTTATCGGACGCTCGACGCGTACCAATCAGGAAGGCATAAGGCAGCTGTCAGGAATCTTAACAATGATGGGGTATGAGATTCGGGTCATAGAATTACCCGAGGCGATTCTGCATCTGGATAAAGCCCTGATGGTTCTGGGTCCCGGACAGGTACTCTATTGTCAGGATCAGATATCTGAAAAACAGGTGGAAGGTTTTGAGCGGATTGGGATTTCCGGTGGAGGAAATACCACGGCGAATATAATCTGCCTGGGAGACGGGGAGTTGATTGTCAACCGTTCGAATTCTCTGGTGGCAGATCTCTTGGCAGAAAGAGGGTATCAGGTTCATGCCCT
>CAZEGG010000412.1:0-2874 GCA_964511755.1 uncultured Desulfobacteraceae bacterium
TAACCAATCTGAACTACGCCCCCGCAAAAGTGACCGCGTTCCGTTGGGGCTCGAACTCGCGATCTTCCCGCCTGGGTGGGCGGGACGTTTAACCAATCTGAACTACGCCCCCGCAAAAGTGACCGCGTTCCGTTGGGGCTCGAACTCGCGATCTTCCCGCCTGGGTGGGCGGGACGTTTAACCAATCTGAACTACGCCCCCGCAGTATATGGCCGCTCGTTCATTGTCACGTGCACTTGCGGTCCTGCCGCCTGCTGGTTTCAGGTCACGGTGGTAGGCGGAACGGGGTTTGAACCCGTGACCCCCGGCTTGTAAGGCCGATGCTCTCCCGCTGAGCTACCCGCCTACAATCGAAGGTGGAAGGCTACCAGCACATGCCTTGTATGTCAAGACAAATCATCGTGTCAGTGGGCCAGCAAATCGGTTGCCGGCCGGGTGACCTCAACGGCTGGTTTGGTGAGGCAGAAGGGCTCACATTCCTCTTCGGGAACAAAAAGCTCCTCTCCCTGTTCCAGGATAAGCGCGTGTTCGAGCACTTCATCCATGTGTTCCACCAGGACCAATTCCACCTTCTTGAGGATCTTCTTGGGAATTTCCTCAATATCCTTCTTGTTTTCCAGAGGGATCAAGACCTTGCTGACGCCGCCCCTGTGGGCTGCGAGGATCTTCTCCTTCAGGCCTCCTATGGGCAGCACGCGGCCCCGGAGGGTGATCTCTCCGGTCATGGCAATGTCGCGGTCTACGGGCTTCCTGGTCAATGCGGAAACAATGGAGGTTGCCAGGGTTATGCCCGCAGAGGGTCCGTCTTTTGGAATGGCGCCCTCGGGCACATGGATGTGAATGTCGACTTTCTCATAAAAATTCACCGGGAGCTTCAGACGGGCCGCCCTTGAGCGCACATAGCTGAGCGCGGCCTGGGCGGATTCCTGCATGACTTCTCCGAGCTTTCCGGTCAGGACGAGGTTGCCCTTTCCCGGCATGACCGTGGCTTCGGTCTGCAGCAGTTCGCCGCCCACCTCTGTCCACGCAAGCCCGGTGGTGAGGCCGATCCTGTCCTTTTCTTCCGTCCGGCCGTACCGGTATTTCGTCACTCCCAGGTACTTGGATATGGATTGGGATGTAACATGGATTTTTGTATCCCTGCCGTTTCTCACCACCTCTTTGGCAACTTTCCGGCAGATGGAAGAGATCTCGCGCTCCAGGTTTCTGACCCCGGCCTCTTTGGTATAGTTGCGGATGACGACGAGGATGGCACCGTCGGAAAAAGTGATGTTTTCCGGGGTAAGGCCGTTTTGCTCCCGCTGCTTCTTGATCAGGAACTGCTTGGCGATGCCGAGCTTTTCCACCTCAGTATATCCGGGCAGGCGGATGATTTCCATCCTGTCCTGGAGGGGGAGGGGAATGTTGGGCAGGTTGTTTGCGGTAGTGATGAACAGAATCTGCGAGAGATCATAGTCCAGGTCCAGATAGTGATCGTTGAAGGCGAAATTCTGTTCAGGGTCCAGCACCTCCAGCAGGGCGGCCGAAGGATCGCCCCGGAAATCCGTGCTCATCTTGTCCACCTCGTCCAGGCAGAAGACCGGGTTATTGGACTTGGCCTTGCGCAGGAACTGGAGGATCTTCCCGGGAAGGGCGCCGATGTAGGTCCGTCTGTGTCCGCGAATCTCTGCTTCATCACGCACCCCGCCGAGGGAGAGCCGCACGAAATTCCGGCCCGTTGCCCTGGCCACGGACTTGGCGAGGGAGGTCTTGCCGACGCCCGGGGGACCCACGAGACACAGGATAGGGCCCCTGATCTTTTTGGTGAGACGCTGGACGGCCAGGTACTCAAGAATTCTCTGTTTGGGTTTCTCGAGGCCGTAGTGATCTTCCTCAAGAATCTTTTCAGCCTCTTCAATATCCAGCTTTTCCTTTGTCTTGTCATACCAGGGAAGCGCAAGAATCCAGTCCACGTAATTGCGGACAACAGTAGCTTCCGCAGACATGGGCGACATGAGTTTGAGTTTCTTGAATTCCTGTTTTATCCGGCTGTGCGCCTCTTTGGACAGGCGTTTGCGTTTGATCTTCTTTTGAAGTTCGTCGAGCTCGGCCTTGAAATCATCCTTTGTGCCCATCTCTTTCTGGATCGCCCGCATCTGCTCGTTGAGATAGTAATCCTTCTGGGTCTTCTCCATCTGCTTCTTGACGCGGGTTCTCAGGCGCTGCTCCAGCTTCAGGATGTCGATCTCATTGCGGAGCTTCTCGTAGATCCTTTCGAGGCGCCGATTCAGGTTCTGCTCTTCGAGAATTTCCTGCTTGTCAACCACCTTGAGGGCGAGGTGACCGGCAATGGTATCTGCCAGACGCACGGGATCATCTATGCCGGTAACGGTCGAGACGATCTCGTCGCTGATCTTGTTGTTCAGTTTTGCGTATTCCTCAAAGCTGGAATTAACCGATCGGATCATAGCCTTGCTCTCCAGATTAACTTCGTGATCTGAAGAGAGCTTGGTCACTTCGACCATAAAGAACTCACGGTTATCCAGGAAATTTTCTATTTTTCCCCGCTCTTTTCCCTCAATCAATGCCTTTACCGTTCCATCCGGCAATTTGAGGAGCTGGAGCACCGTCCCGAGAGTTCCGAAGTGGAAGATATCCTTCGGGGTCGGTTTGTCCACTTTGGCATCCCTCTGGGCGGAGAGAAAAATCTCCTTCTGGTGAGACATGGCGTATTCCAGTGCCTTGATGGACTTGTCCCGTCCCACGAAAAGGGGGACCACCACGTTGGGAAACACCACCACGTCTCTCAACGGCAGAAGCGGGAAGTAATATTTCTCCATAAGGGAGAAATCCGGCGGATCTTTTTTATTTAGAGTAAACATAATATCACGCGTA
>CAZEGG010000413.1:0-2871 GCA_964511755.1 uncultured Desulfobacteraceae bacterium
TAGGCATCCATGTTGTACAGAGTACTATTTCCCGAATTGATCTCTAACGTCACTCCAGCTGAAGTGATGAAGCCATATTTATCTCCTGCGAGATCAGTGACGCTATTTGTATATTGCTGGTGGTCAACAAAATAGGCCTCTTGTGCCGTAGCCGCATTTCGCAGGTCAGCGTTTGCAGCGGCATTGAATGACCTGGTCCGGTACGCTGAAAACTGCGGGATGGCTATGGCGGCCAAGATCCCGATGATCGCGATAACGATCATCAATTCAATCAGGGTAAAACCCTTTTCATCTTTTGCTATCATCTTAGTAAACATTTTCTCCTCCAGATTATTTATCAGTTGATCATGATCAAATGACACTTAGCACGCTAAATCTCCTCGTTCTTTTTGCAGCTCACCTCCTTTCCTTTCAGGCTCGACAAACTGTTGGATGATCGAAACACCGTGTTGCCGGAACTCACTTTCCTGAATAGCCACATACAAATCCAACCAATTAACATTGCCTCTTCCTAAATCGACCACGTTGTGATTTTCTTGAATCCTTTTTGCAGGCTGGTGTTTCAAATAGCGTGCCAAAGGAACCATCAGAGTCCGCAATGTGTAATTTTGTTTTATTATATCAATATGTTATAAAAATATGAAGTGCCAGCGACCCACAGACATATGAATCACAAACCCGGCAGTTGACTCGAACACGCGACAATTTTTGTCGGGATGCAGACATTTTTTGTCAGGAGCGCAGTTATGCTTGAGAAAACCGATGCGGCATGCTACAGAGAGACTGGCGTTAAAGCGGAGGAGCGGCGCAGACAATGACAACAGCAATTGAAAACGCAAAAGAAGTCCTCAGAATAGAGGCGCAGAGTATCTCGGCGCTCATGGAGCGGATCGGTCCCGCCTTTGAGGATGCCGTAGACACGATCATGAAGGCAAAAGGGAGGGTGATTCTTACAGGCATGGGAAAGTCGGGACTGGTGGCCCGGAAGATTTCCGCAACCCTGAACAGTACGGGTACCCCTTCCCTCTTTCTCCATCCGGCAGAGGCCATACACGGCGATCTCGGTATGGTGACCTCCCGCGATATCGTCCTCGCTCTCTCTAATAGTGGTGAGACTTCAGAAATCAAGACCATTTTGCCGCTCCTGAAGCAGATAGGAGCCCGGATCATCGCCTTCACGGGTCGGGTAGGATCCACAATGGGGCAACTCAGCGATATAGTGATAGATGTGGGGGTTGAACGAGAGGCCTGCCCCATGGGCCTTGCACCCACGGCGAGCACCACAGCAGCACTGGCCATGGGTGATGCTCTGGCTGTAGCCCTGATCAACCGTCGACGTTTCAACCGGCAGGATTTCAAACGGTTCCATCCCGGAGGGAGTCTTGGTGAACGCCTCACGATCAAGGTAAGGGAAGTGATGCTGACGGGGGACTACATCCCGACAGTCTCAATCAAATCAAGCGTGAGGGAAGCAATCGAAGAGATGAACGCAAAACGGATCGGAGCTACCCTGGTGGTCGATGACGCGCAGCACGTGCGCGGAATCATTACCGACGGAGATCTGAGAAGAGCCCTCCTGCACCATTCATCTATCCAGGATATGAAGGTTGACGGACTTATGTCTCCGTCTCCGAGGACGATAGATCAGGATCAGACGGCTGCCGAGGCACTGGCAATGATGGAAATGCATGGAATAACCCACTTGGTGATAACCGATCGCCAAAACCGGCTCAACGGCATCGTCCACCTCCATGACCTCCTGGGAAGAGAGGAATTCAGGATCAACGGCGGGCTTCATCCATCCGCTGAGTGTGATTCTTCGTCCTCTTCCCTTTGATCACCTGCCCCAGCAGGTCTCCGACCGCCGTGCATTCCAGACCGAAGGGCAGATATCCCGCATAACCCAAAACAGGCATTTCAAACAGCCTGAAACGATCAACATAGGGAATTGCATACGTCCACCTGGCCAGGCTGAAGAAGTTCCACATCTCCCAGAACCATCCACAGAACAAGGCGGCGGCACCCGAAGATATGACCAGGCGCCAATCTCCCTTCGGAATGTCTGAAAAGAGGTTCTTCTCCCCGAAGATGACCTGCATGGCGAGGAGAATCATGAGCGGAGAAACCCACAGGAGACAGAATAAATAATTGGGATACACCCCGATTCCCAGCAGTCCCAGACCGGCAGCGATCAACGTAAACCCGGCCCAGACACCCGGCCGGGGCAGCTTTATACGGACCCAATCCCTGAACCCCACCCGTACCCATGCCGTTCCCTCGACCCACTCCCGTGTACTCAGAACAGCGGCAAGCACCGTTGAAAACGGCGGTGTCGCCCGCAGGAAATAGGACCACCCATCCATCGGGACCAGGACATACGACCAGTTCTCCACAAACCGGTTCAGGTATTCAAAAAACCACCAGAAAGCAGCACTCAACGGAAAAAGCATCAGGAAAAACAGAGGCCTGTCCAGCATGAGGCAATGTCCTTTGCGGCGATAGCTGAGCGCGTTGATCACCAGAATGAAGCAGAGCCACAACGGAGTGAACGTATGGAACTGAAACGGCTTCCACCATGCGAATCGGGACCATGCCAGAAACCAGAAAAACACACCTCCCAAAAGCCCTGCCCATCCCCACCACGGAAAAGAACAAAACGGTGTTTCCTTTCTCTTTGACTTTACTAACGCTTTCAGGGCCCGAACCATGAAAGGCGCCGTAATGCTTATGACGAGCACGCCATAAAGAAAAAACGCTGTCCAGGAAAACGGCGCATGATGCACATTTCCGGACCGGGGAGGAAAAGCGAGGTACCGCTTCAGGGGCGCCCCCGACAGGGAAACCCCCAGCAGGGGAAGCCCCAGCAGCATG
>CAZEGG010000414.1:0-2867 GCA_964511755.1 uncultured Desulfobacteraceae bacterium
GCGGTTGATGGTGAGAAATACATCCGTTTTCCAGTAGATTTCAGGGGTGGTGCGTTTGGCAAAAGCCACGGTAAAGGGCTCTTTGCGAAAAAGAATAGGCAACCACGCAACAAGGACGAGAGAAAGATAGAGAAAGGGGGTGAAATAGGTTTGAAAATAGAGGCCCGTCAGAGACGGCACAGAACCGGCAACTCCCAGTCCGACGGCCCAGAAGAGCACCACCCCATAATCCAGCTTGGTCACCCGTCCGGCCCGGATAGCCGTCAAGGTATACCCGACTGCATAAAGAAGGGCAAATGAGGCTGCCGTCCACTGGTCCCACTTGGCGCTCAGTGCCAGGAACCAGTAGATTCCCACACTGGGCCATGCCGATGCCATGAAAAATCCCCTTTTCAGCCTTCTCATCATGCACCCTGCCGGTTTCATGTCTTGATGTATTTGTTCACCCGTAATCATCGATCTCCCTCCTCCGTTTCGCCCCGCTGAGGCGGGCATTCAATTGTCCGCAAGATAACCTGAAAAAGCAGATGATGCGAACGGCATGCGATGAAATGAACGAACGGAGGTGTGAATGGTCTTTTCCGAGAGTGAGTGGACAGGAGACGCAATTCTCGTCGATCCGGGTCCGACCCGGGCCGGGCTCATATCATGGCCATTCCTTTTCCGGAAATCAGGTGTGGTGTCCCCGGAATTTGTCTGAGCGAACCCAACTGGTTGTCATTACGGGCTTGATCCGCAATCCGGTGACTACGATAAACTCTCTGCAGTCGAGGGTTGTTCGGTAATCCGCCCTCTGCTCCAATAAACTCCGGACTCAGGGTTTTCCCTCATCAAAATCAGTGTCTTTCTCGCCAAAAATCAGTATTTCTGCCGATTGATTTTCCCCATGGCCGGGAGGAAAATAAACACGGTCACGTGTATCTTCAGCCTTCATCCCGGAGGCGCTCGTGGAATATCCTCTCAAAATGTGCCTACCCTGCTCCTGACAGGACAGTTGATGTCCTGTTTGGAGCTATGAAGCGCCCGGCAGTATTATCCTTTTCCTGAAAATCCAACCTTGGAAGTCACACTTACGGAGTTTCCGGATGACTCATAAAGAAGGAGGTGCAAAATGCTGTTCATGGCGATATTCACTTGGAAACCAGGTCAAAGGAACGAAATAATCAAAAGGCGGATGCAAGGACCGTCTGTTCCTGAAGCGGTCAAAGTCATCGGGGAATGGGTTGAAATCGGTGGTGGCCGGTCATTTAGAGTTGTTGACGTAGCGGATAGCAATCTCGCCCTGGCAACCGCTCTCCCCTGGACTGATGTGGGAAAATTGGAACTGATTCCAATAATGGGTTCGGAAGAAGCGGTGAAGTTTGCCGCTCAAAGCCGGAAATAACGACCGATAACTATAATCAGTCGAAGAGCAAAGGGGGAGAACCATGAAAAGACTAATGACTGTCATTCTGTTGTTAGGGGTCTTTGCTTTTCTTCCACTGCCTGCTTTAGCTTCTTCTCAGCCATACGATTCCATGGTAACGGGCACTGGAAATCCGGAGCAGGACATAACGGCCGTTCAGGATGCCGTGAATAAAGGCGGAACAGTCCTTTTGAAAGGAACCTTTAATTTCGGCCAGAAGGGCCGGGTGAACATCAAGAACGACGTCGACATAGTGGGAGAAATTGACGGCAAAGGCATGCCTTTAACAAAAATCACCGGTGGTTTTTGGACCTTCTACAGCCCTTTGCCATCGACAGAAGTTCCGCTTCCCGGTCCCGGTCCCAAAATCAAAATCAGGAACATGCACTTTGACGGTGCTACCTGGGCGCCCATGCATTTCCCCTACACCAGCGGGGCGGAAATATCCGGGAACACTATCACAAACGTCCACCCCTTCCCGATGCCCTGGAAATGGAAGGGAGGGGAAACACTCCCGGCCATGGCGGGAGCGATTTTTGGGACCTGTTTTGCCTACAGCAAGAAAATCCTTCCTGCAACGACGGGACATCTGATCTTTGAAAACAACAAGGTTGATCTCAAATGCGAGAATCCCAAAATGACAATGGGCCAGGGGGCTTTCTTCATTTGGACCTGGGGCGCCACAATTGAGATAAAGGGAAACAGGATCAGAAATGTCTCCCGTAATTCAATAGAATCACTGGACAATTATCTTGATGAAAAAGGTCAGGGCAGCGTGCTGATCGCCGAAAATAATATTGTCACCCCGGCAGTTGGAATTCCCCATCCCAGCCCCTCAACTCCCAATGGAATAGTGACCGGTTGGTTTCTCGATATGTCCGGCGGCTCAGATCCGAGCCGAAATTCAAAGATCACTGTCATTAGAAATTATGTGAAGACCAATGGCGACAGCTCAATGGGCATCTGTTGCCTGGCAGACGGAGCCGCCATTCTAGGCAACAAGGTTGAGGTTGGGGGAGGATCAAGTTCTTCCGGGATAAGTCAAGTGGGTTCCAACGGTTTTGTCGGCAGAAACAAAATTACCGGTGCCGGGGCATTTGCCTTACGAGCCATAGGATATAAAGACATCAAATCAAACGGCAACACGTTTGCATGGAATGATGTCAAGGAATTCAAGGCTTCTGCTGCTCACTTTCTGAGTGTCGGAGACAAAAACAGGCTTGTCGGAGCAGCATGCAGGGTGGTTGATAAAGGGAAAGAAAACCAGATATTGGTTATGGACTAATAGAAAAAGACGACTGGGGGAAGGCCGGGTTCAAGCATGGTCCCGGCTTTTCCTTTCCGCGACGCTTGATCCGCGTCCGTCCCCGCTCCCTCTCCTCATCCTGGACAACCAGGGTCTCCTTGTGTCATTATTGGCGACGCTGTCTTTTTCCTTTCCGCCCTCTCAGCGGAAAGGAAA
>CAZEGG010000415.1:0-2859 GCA_964511755.1 uncultured Desulfobacteraceae bacterium
GGTAGCTATCCCACGCTGATAAGTCATTGAAAAGACCAGCCCGGGAGACTCGGAATCGAAGAAAAAAGGCCCTATCCCGTACCCTTGAACCTTGTACCGGCCTGCAAGTACACAAAAAACCGGATGAGCCCAATTAGATGGCCTGCAGGCACAAAAAAAAGCCGCAAAGACCCCCCGAGAGGCCTTCTGCCTCCCGCGGCCTTCGTGGCCTTTTCAGTGATTCCTTTATCTTATTCCGCTTCGTTTCGGAACAGCACCCAGAGGGTATGCGAAAGTACTCCTCTGGTTCTACCTTTTCCTGCCCCTGAAATAGAGCAACAGGCCCATGATGCCGAAAATGTACCCGATACCTCCGATAATTTCCGTAAAACCGGGCCCCTTTTCTTCCTGCAGTTTGGCGATGGATCGCGCTATGGGCCGCAGACGGGAATCCAGGCTCTCATCAACGATCTTTCGGATCTCATCTGCATTGACCTGTACGGAGGAAGGCGGCTCCGTCTTCGTGACAGCCGTCACTTGTTCTTTGCCGGTTTCCGAGGCAGGGCTTCCTCCGAGTTCATCCGCTTTCAAGATATACTCGCCCCGGTGCCCCATGCTGGCGTTGATCACAATCCGGAGACCGGTCTTCTCTGGAATTCTGAAAGAAAATTCACCCTTTGCATTTGTGTGACCCTCCAGAAGCTTTTTCCCCGCAGGGTCGAAAACCTGAATCAGACCGTTATTGACCTTCACCCCGCCGCTGAAATAGCTTTCCGTATACACCGTATTCCCTTCCACCCAGGCGTAAAGGTAAACCTTGTGAGCAAACGCAGGGGTAGAAAAGCAGAGAAGGAGGATGACCAGGCTCACCACCGGCAGCAACCTCTTTCTTGCGACATATCCTGGCCCAAGCATTTTTTCAGAACTCCTCATAATGGTCCTCTCTTTCAGAGGCTGACGGAAAATGTTCAGATGCAAGGCATTTGAAATCCAGAGGAATGAGGCGTACGGTGAAGTACGCCGCAGTGACGAGGGATGAGAATAACGCAGCAGATGGACGTTTTCCGTCAGCCTCCTAACCATGTATCACCTCCAGCACCTCCGGTTTAACCTTCTTGAGAAACTTCACGCACAGCATGGTAATGATCCCTTCAATGGCCATGACAGGGAGGTGAGCAACCACAATCAGTTTTGCCGCCGCTGAAAACGACTTGCCCGTGCTCATCAATGCAAGTGCCACCAGGATTCCTGCAAGGAACACAGCACCCGCTCCGCAGCAAAACGAGGAAACCATTGACACCTTCGACTGTTCGCTCATAACTGCCTTCCTGAAGACGAGATAGCAGAGCACGGCGGGAAGGGCCATGGTCACGGTATTTACCCCAAGAGTAGTCAGCCCCCCGAATTGAAACAGCACGGCCTGGAGAAAGAGAGCGATCACGATGGCGGGAAAGGCCGTCCATCCAAGCAGCAATCCAAGCAGTCCATTGAGTATGAGATGCACACTTGAAGGCCCGATGGGCACATGTACCAGTGACGCAACAAAAAATGCGGATGAAAGCACCGCAACCTGGGGAATCCGGTCATAATCCAGCTTCTTTACGCCAATCCCCACGCCCCCTGCGGCAATGACGGCGCCGCTGATCAGAACCGGGGCGGAAAGCACGCCTTCGGAAATGTGCATAAGTCCTTTCCTCGCTTTCCCCAAACAAAAAAGCCACGAAGATCCTCCTGCGGGGTCCTTTCCCGCACCGGCCTTCGTGGCTTATGAACATATTTTCTCTGTATTCCGAGCAACCACAGGGCTTCTTGCCCTACTTCGCGTGTGAACTTATGCTGGATTGACGGCTTTGTCAAGCAGTTTTTAAAAGGGATTACGCGTCCCGCCTTTGTAGGCGGGAACAAGTGATCCCGCAGATTGACGCAGAGATTGTGAAAAATAGCCATTTATGGATGGAAACTACAGGGCGATGAGCCCGAGAGATACAAGCGCAATAATTGCTCCGAGCCACTGGGACCACCGCAGCCGTTCCTTCAGGATAGCCCATGCGAGCAATACGGTGGCTGCCGGGTATAAGGAAGAAAGCACGGCCGAGATATCCAGCCGGCCCAGATGGGTTGCCAGGGCGAAAAAGGCATTCCCGGTAGCGTCGAAGATTCCGGCCAGGACCATGAAGGGCATTTGGCCTTTTCCCGGGATCAGAGATCGGTTGCTTATCAGGATAAAAAGGGCCATCACTCCTATGGACGCGATCCTGGCGCCCACCAGGGGCCACAGCACGGATTCACCGATTGCCCGGTCGATCAGAATGAAGAAAAGGCCAAATCCCAGACCCGCAAGAACCGGCAGATACAATTCTCCCGGCCGCACCCTTGGGCCGGAAAAAGAATAGGACAGGAACCAGATCGCAACGAGGGCCATGAAGAAGCCCATGATCTGCGCCCTCCCGGGAAGTCCTTCCGCCGACATTCCCACAATGACCGGGAAGACGGCCGTGACCACCGCCGATAATGGCGCAACGATTCCCATCCGCCCCCTGGCAAGCCCCGTGTAAAGCGCAACAAGTCCCAGGACCCCCGACAAACCGGCCAGCCCGCCAAGCAGAAAACGGGAAAAATCAGGGATCTTTTCCCCAAAGCCCAGTGCCAGCAAGACGAGAAAAATGCCGCCAACAAACTGTGAAACCGTAATGACCGAAAATACATTGCTTCGCTTGGTGGCAAAGCCGCCGGTGAAATCACCCGCTCCCCATGCAACGGCGGAACTCAGACCATAGGTAAACGCGAGCGTCTCCGGGCTCATGATCGCAGGGAACCTCAACCCAGGGAATGGAGGAGACCTTTCAGGCCCAGTTCCTCCAGCTTGTGAGCAGCTGGACG
>CAZEGG010000416.1:0-2851 GCA_964511755.1 uncultured Desulfobacteraceae bacterium
GTACCGGAGACTTTTTGAGACAGCCAGCGACGGGATTGTGCTTCTTGAAAAAAGGGAAGGCCATGTCACCCATGCCAATCCAGCCATCGAGAAAATGCTGGGGTGGTCCGAAGCGGAATGTCTTGGAAAAAATCTCCATGATATCGGTGTTTCAATCGATGGGCGTGATTTTTGCGAGACCATGAAGGATTTGGACAGAGAAGGCATCCTTAATTACCAAGATGTTGCGTTGAAAACCAGGACCGGGCAGGAAATCTATACGGATATATATATGGTCGACAAAGCTATCCTGGCCCAATGTAATATTCGGGATGTGAGTAAACAAAAAAAACTTGAAGCCCAGCTTCGCCACGCACAGAAGATGGAGGCCGTCGGTACCCTGACCGGTGGCATTGCGCACGATTTCAATAATATCCTCAATGTGATCCTGGGATATGGCAGCATGGTCCTGGAAGAATTGGGACCCGATCATTCTGCAAGAGAACATATGAGTGCGGTACTCGGCGCCGCTGACAAAGCAGCGAACTTGGTCAGTGGGCTCCTTGCATTCAGTAGAAAAGATGGTGGTAAACGAATGCCTGTTGACATCAACAAAGTTATCTTTGACGTGAAGAAAATGCTTGCCCGGATTATCAGAGAGAATATTGAGTTTAATCTTGAGCTTGCGGATCTGCCCTTGATAGTGCTTGCAGATGTGGGGCAGATAGAGCAAATCCTGATAAACCTTGTTGTAAATGCCAAGGATGCAATGCCGGAAGGCGGACGGTTGACGATCAGAGTGGGCCTCAAAGAAGTGGATGATTATGCTGCAGCGTATGTACATGACAAGCCCGGACAGTATGCGCTGATAACTGTTTCCGATACGGGTCAGGGCATGGATGCGGAGACACAGAAGAGAATATTCGATCCTTTTTTTACCACAAAGGATATTGACAAAGGGACCGGACTTGGCCTCGCAGTTTCATACGGAATAGTAAAACAGCATGGCGGACACATAAATGTTTACAGCGAACCGGGACACGGCGCGGTATTCAAGATATATCTGCCGCTCACGGAAGAAGCATCATCCCTGGAGAAGGGAGAGGAGCCCATTGCCCTTGCCAAGAGTGGAGATGAGACGATCCTTGTGGCCGAAGACGAAGCTTCTTTAAGGAAATTGTCAACAATCGTGCTGGAATCTTTTGGCTACTCTGTAATTACCGCGGTGGACGGAGACGACGCGATTACAAAGTTCATGGAAAACAGAGAACGGATCAGCCTTGTCCTCCTTGATATGATTATGCCGAAGAAGAACGGGAAGGAGGTCAGCGAAGCGATCAGAAAAGTAAACCCGGATGTAAAGATACTCTTTTCCAGTGGCTACGCTATGAGCATTATCCATGACAATCATTTGACGGAGAGCAATTCTGATTTTATCCACAAGCCTTTCACGCCGCAGGACCTTTTGATAAAGATACGGGAGATTCTGGACAGATGAATGAAAAAATATTGCTTGTAGACGATGAGGAAAGTAATCTCAGACTGCTCACCCAGTGGCTCGTTCCGTTAGGCTATGATGTTGACCTTGCATCAAACGGAAAAGAGGCAGTGCAAAAGGCCAGAGACGGCAGGCCCGACCTGATCATACTTGATATCATGATGCCGGTCATGGATGGCCACGCGGCCTGCCTGATTTTGAAAGAAGACCCGAAAACTATGAATATCCCGATCATCATGGTGACGGCCTATGGCTGGGGGGAAATTCAGGAGCAGGCCAGGGATATCGGCGTGGACGGCTTTCTGAGCAAACCGGTGAACCCGTCTACCATGCTTGATACCTTAATGGACATTATCGTCGGCGCTGACAGGAGGGATGTGGAAATTATCAAAGTTACCCGGGGGACGGAGCTACTTCAGGCCATCGGCGCCAGGATTCTGGAAGGATCAGACTCGCCGTTGCTGAAAACTGCGGCCGATATCGCTTTGTGCCACCATGAACAGTGGGACGGCACCGGTTATCCGCAGGGACTCAAGGGAGATAAGACCCCCCTGGCGGCGAGGATCACCATGCTCGCCGATATTTACGATGCCCTTAGAAATACAAGGCCCTACAAACCACCAATTGACCATCAAAAGACCTGCGGGATTATAACCGAGGGTGATGGCCGGACCATGCCGGAACATTTTGATCCGGCGGTCCTTTCGGCCTTCAAGGAAATCGCCCCGGTATTTGCGGAGATATTTAACCAACACCAATAGGGGTACATGAATACCGCCTCTTGCGGCCTTTTTGGTATCAGAAACGATTGATCGAAAGATATGGACTTTGGAGAAACAAGTGTGTCAAAAAAAACAATGACTGAAGAGAAAAAGAAGCTGAGTTCCGAACTGTTGAAGGCGCCGACTGGTTTCTCCGCTACCGAGATGTCTGAAGGGGGCACTTCACCGCTTCGATCCATTTTTCGGGGTAAATGGATGGCCTGGATAGTCCTGTCGGCGTCACTGGCGGTCACTATTTTCACCTGGTATCTCGCCAGGGGCGTAGCGCTGGAAAGAGGGCATGACCGTTTTGTCTTTCGGACCCAGACAATAGAATCAGCGCTTCGCGAGCGTCTGCATGCCTATGCATTCCTGCTCCAAAGCGGCACTGGTCTTTTCGCAGGCTCCGACAAAGTTACACGAGCCCAATGGCGGAGATATGTAACAGCATTGCAGATTGATCAACATTATCCAGGTGTTCAAGGGCTCGGCTTTTCCAAAAGAATTCCTGCTTCAGAAAAGGAGGCTCACATTCGTCAGATTCGCGAAGAGGGTTTTCCCAACTATGATATCCATCCTGATGGGGAGCGCCCGGAATACACCTCCATTATCT
>CAZEGG010000417.1:0-2851 GCA_964511755.1 uncultured Desulfobacteraceae bacterium
AGCATCATGAATGCCGTTCTGGAGGATTGCCGGGAAGTCAGCATGGGAGAAATAGTTCAAAAGAGCAGGATGCGCAAATTTTCTGAAGACATCTGCCGCGTGTTTTCCCCTGTTTTTTGAAAAAGCCCTTTTGCGGCAATCCAAGACGGGAGATCATTTTGAACAATACCAATAAGATCAAGGCATTTTTCCGCAGTATCCTTTTCTTACTGCTTTTCCTTCTGCTCCTGGGAGCGTCCCTCCCGGCCGGAGCCGCTTCCGGGGATGTGGTCCGAACCACCATGCAGAACGGGTTGGAGGTTGTGGTCCTGAGGAACGCCCTGGCGCCGACGGTGACCGTCCGCCTCAGTTATCTCGCGGGCTCCAATGAAGCGCCCCCGGGATTTCCCGGTATGGCGCATGCCCTGGAGCACATGATGTTTCGCGGCAACAAAGACCTCTCCGCCGGGCAGCTTGCCAGCCTGACAGCGGCAATGGGCGGCAGATCCAATGCCTTCACCCAACAGACGATGACCCAGTATTTTTTCACTGTGCCGGCGGATGAGCTGGAGACTGTCCTCAGAATCGAGGCCATACGAATGGAAAATGTCTCGGACAGTGAGGAACTCTGGACGAAAGAAAGGGGTGCCATCCAACAGGAAGTGGCAATGGACCTGTCCAGTCCCATGTATGTCTTCTATTCCCGCCTGCTGGCGCACATGTTTGCGGGGTCCCCCTATGCTCACGACGCCCTTGGGACACGCGCTTCTTTTAACAAGACCACCAGCGCCATGCTCAAAGAATTCCATGATACCTGGTATGTGCCCAATAATGCCGTGCTTGTCATCGCAGGCGATGTGAAGCCGGCACGGACCCTTGGGCTGGTCAAACGTCTCTTCGGCCGTATTCCTTCCCGCCCCCTCCCGCCGCGTCCGAAGATAAACCTCGAGCCGCTCAAACCCACTGAAATCCGGCTTGCATCCGATCTGCCCTACGCCATGGCCATCGTTGCCTACCGGCTGCCCGGATACACAAACAGGGATTTTGCCGCGGCTCAGATCCTGGCGGATGTTCTGGACAGCCGGCGTGGAAAGATTTATGGACTCGCGGCCGAAGGCAAGGTCCTTTTCTCGGAATTCGACAACACGACTTTCAAAGACGTGGGCCTTGGCTATGCTGTTGGGGGTTTCCCAAAGGATCAGGACGGGAAAAAGGTCGTCGGCCTTCTCAAGGGAGTCATTGATGGCTATCTGAAAAATGATATTCCCGAAGACCTGGTGAAGGCCGCAAAGCGCAGAGAAATAGCAGCTGCTGAATTCCGGAAAAATTCCATTGAGGGTTTTGCAGGAGAATGGGCCAGAGCAGTTGCGCTGGAAGGGCGAGATTCACCGGACGACGATATTGATGCTATCAAGAAGGTAACGGTCTCGGATGTGAACCGTGTTGCGCGTGCATACCTGAAAAATCAGACTGCCGTTGTTGGCCTGCTGACACCGCAGGAATCCGGCAAGCCTGTCCCTTCAAAGGGATTTCGTGGCACCGAGTCGTTCATCCCGGAACAGATAGAAGCCGTTTCAGTGCCGGAGTGGGCGAGAAAGACCGTGCAGCTGCCCGCTGCCCCGGTGTCGAGAATTCATCCGTCGGAAACCGTGTTGCCCAATGGTCTCCGCCTGATCATCCAGCCGGAGACCATCAGCAACACGGTGAGTGTGTATGGACGTGTCAAGAACACTCCTGAACTGCAGGAACCCGCCGGGCAGGAGGGAATCACGGAAGTCCTGGAAGGCCTCTTCTCATACGGAACCACCACGCGTGATCGCCTGAGTTTTCAAAAGGAAGTGGATGACATCGCGGCCGACCTGGAGGTGGGGAGGAGTTTTTCCCTGCGCGTTCTTTCGGACCATTTTGAGCGAGGCATTGAGCTCCTTGCAGACAACCTTCTTCACCCGGGTATGCCTCTCCACGCGTTCACAATCGTCCGACAGGAAACTGCCGCACACATGGCGGGCAAACTGCAGAGCCCGTCTTACCTGTCAAGACTCGCTCTTTTGGCAAGACTCTACCCGAAAAACGATCCGAGACAGCGGCAGGCGACGCCGGGAAGCATCAAGTCTCTTACCCTTCAGCAGGTCAAGGCATACTATAAGAGCATTTTTCGCCCGGACCTCACGACCATTGTCATCATTGGAAACGTATCCTCTGAAAAGGCAAAGGCCGTCATTGAGAAATATTTCCACGCCTGGAGAGCCGACGGACCAAAACCGGACACGGATCTGCCTGCTGTGCCGCCAAACAAGCCCTCGACAGCAGTGGTGCCTGACAAGACCCGGGTGCAGGATCGGGTGACCCTGGTTGAAACCCTCGGGATCACACGGAGTCATCCCGATTACTACCCGTTGAATGTGGGTCTTCACGTGCTCTCCGGCGGCTTCTATGCCACAAGGCTTTACCGGGATCTGCGAGAAAGGGAAGGCCTTGTTTACATGGTCCAGGCCTTTCTCCAGGCTCGGAAAACGCGGTCGGTCTTCGGCGTAGTCTATGGTTGTGACCCGGAGAATGTATCAAGGGCACGCACACTTGTTGTACGTAATTTAGAACAGATGCGGAACAATTCCATTGCGCCGGAAGAACTGAAAAGGGCGAAAACATTGCTGCTCAGACAGGTTCCGCTCTCCGAGTCGAGCATAGGCGCTATCGGTGAAACGCTCCTCGAACTGGCAGGGGAGGGGCTGCCTCTCGATGAACCCGTCCGAGGCGCAAAACGATACCTGAACATCTCAGCCGGGGAAATCCAGGCCGCATTCAGCAGATGGATTCGGCCCGACGATTTTGTACAGGTCACTCTGGGACCGGTCCCCCGCTGAGAATCGGT
>CAZEGG010000418.1:0-2838 GCA_964511755.1 uncultured Desulfobacteraceae bacterium
CGAGGGGGGCATTGTTGAGCCACGGGAACGTGCTCTGTATTGATATGCACTTCGGTTGGTTGTGCAACCTCACGCCCCGGGATGTCCACTTGAACGTGCTTCCCCTTTTTCACGTGGGTGGCCTTTTCATGGTCACCTCCATTTTTCACGCAGGGGCGATGAGCCTGAACATGAGCAAGTTTGACGCGGAAAAGGCCTGCGCATTAGTTGTGGAGCGAAAGGTCTCCGTCATGGTTGATTTCGCTCCCATCCTTTCTTCGATACTGGATGAGCACGAGAAAAGTGGAGGAGACATCGGCTCTCTTTCAAAGGTTCTCGGACTCGAATCGCCCGAGACAATCGAGAGATATCAGGAAGAGACCGGCGGCAATTTTTTCTGTCTTTATGGGCAGACAGAGACCTCCGGGTTTGCTACGTTCTCTGCATACAACGAAAGGCCGGGATCCGCCGGGAGAATGTTTCCGCTGGCAGACGTGGTGCTTGTGGACGACTATGACCACCCCGTGGCGCAGGGAGAAGTCGGAGAGATAACCGTTAAGGGACCCATGGTGTTTAAGGAGTACTGGAACCTCCCGGAGGATACCTCCTATGTGTTCAGGGGCGGCAGGCATCATACGGGAGATCTGGGCCGATTCGATGAAGACGGTTTTCTCTGGTATGCCGGGCGGAAAGCAGAAAAGGAACTGATCAAACCGGGTGGAGAAAATGTGTACCCGGCCGAAGTGGAAAACGCGATTCTGGAACACCCGGCTGTGGAAGAAACGGTGGTCTTCGGAGTCCCGGATCCCAAGTGGAAAGAAGGAATAAAGGCCGTTTGCCTCCTCAAGAAAGGGGAGCGCCTAGAGGCGCGGGAACTGATGGAATTTGTGGGGCGACGCATCGCCCGCTTCAAGAAACCCCAGTATGTGGAATTTGCGGATAAGATCCCTCACTTGGAGGACGGGAGTCCAGACCGAGCCAAGATAAAGGAATTGTACGGAGGAGAGCAGCAGGGTAGTTGAGTTGTGCAATGGAAGCGCATGTTTCTCCGTCAATTATCTTGAGAATAAAGGAAATCGGTGAATCCGATCTGCTCGTCACGTTTCTCACCGCTGACGAAGGTCGCCTGAGGGGCATTGCGAAGGGGGCGAGGAGAAGCCGTAAGCGCTTCGTCAACTGTCTGGATCACTTTTGCCTGTCTACGCTGGAGTACACCACCAAGCAAGGGCGGGATCTCTGCTTTCTCCAATCCGGAAAACTGCGGGAGAATTTCCCTTCCCTGAGATCCGATTACACGCTTCTCTCCCTGGCCAGTTATCTGGTCGAGCTCACGGAAATCCTCTTCCCTCTCCAGGTTGCTGACCCTGCTGTGTTCGAACTCCTGAAGAAATGCCTTGGTGCGATTCATAGAGAGGGAGATCGGGCGGGGCTCCGGCTCCTGTTTGAAGCGCGCGCCATGACCCTCGGCGGCTACCGCATCCAGTTGAATGGGTGCAGCGTCTGCGGAAGGCCGTATGAAGGCGAGGGAAGGGCGGTTTTCAAATGCAAGCGAGGAGGCATCGCCTGCCTCAACTGCGTTCGGGAAACCGCGGAGAGTCCGGGCATGAACCCCGTGAGCGTAAAAGTGCTGGACAGGCTCCAGTCAGGGCAGTGGCCGGAAAATGAGCTGATTCATGTGGATGAAGGAGTTGCGAGGGAACTCCAGGCTGTCCTGACCAGGCACATTGAATACCGGATCGGGAGCCGTCTCAAGACTTCCGCCTGCCTGGGATAAAGCCCGGCAAACTAAATCATTTCCAGGGCGCACGCCATAGAAACGCCGCCTCCGCCGCAGAGGGTCGCGAGGCCCAAATTTTTCCCGTGCTTCTTCATGGCATACAGGAGGGTCACCATGATCCTGCATCCGGTTGAACCCACTGGATGGCCAAGCCCGATTCCCGAACCGTTTATGTTGGTAATTTCACGGTTGAGTCCCAGCTCTTTTTCGCACCCCAGGTACTGAGCTGCGAACGCTTCGTTCACCTCGATTAGTTCGAAATCCTCCAGTGCTATGTCGGAGTTCCTCTCAAGCAGGTTTCTTACTGCGGGCACAGGGCTGAGTCCCATGACCGAAGGATGGCACGCACCCCTTCCGATCGCCCTGATTTTCGCAATGGGTTCGATGCCCAGGTCCCTCGCCTTATCTGCCGACATGATCACCATTCCGCTGGATCCGTCATTTATGCCGGAAGAATTTCCCGCAGTGACTTTCCCTATCTTGGGTACAAAGGCGGGCGGAAGCTTCCCGAGGTCCTCCATGGTCAGACCGGGACGGAAGTGTTCGTCTTTGTCAAACATGATGGGCGGCTTCCTCTTCTGCGGGACCTCAACAGGGACAATCTCATCCCTGAAATCGCCGTTCCTGGTCGCCCTTTCTGCGTTGTTGTGACTGCGCAAAGCCACCTCATCCATCTCCTCGCGGCTTATATTATGAAGCTGGGCAATGAACTCAGCAGTATGTCCCATAATATACGGTTTCCCTTTGAACAGCTCCAACGGCATCCCTTCTTTTACGGGGCCCTCCTCGGGATGGGGGATGAGATGGGAGCCGCAATGAAGGGAGTGTATCATGTTGTCCACGAACACGTGGTCCTGAAGACGGCACCCCCAGCGGGCATTCGGGACGGAGTAGGGGACACCGGACATGTGTTCTACTCCGCCTGCCAGGATAATGTCGGCCATACCCGCCTGGATCATGGCCATGCCCGATATCACGGCCTCCATACCGGAAATACAGACCCGGTTCACGGTTACCGCTGTGATGGTGTCGGGGATGCCGGCCATGAGAGCGGACACGCGCGCCACGTTCAACGCATCTAC
>CAZEGG010000419.1:0-2836 GCA_964511755.1 uncultured Desulfobacteraceae bacterium
AAGTCACGAAAAGACGGTGCCCTCTCGCCAGTCACTCCAGAAAAGGCTTCCTCCCAGATCAGCACTTCCTTCCAGACCCTGGATCGGGAGATCCTATGCGCATCCTCGACCAGAGGCAGAGGGTTCAATCAAAATCACGGCCATCGGCGTTAATATTAATTGATTGACATATGAAACTATTTATGCTATGAAAGTTCATAATTAACATATAATTAACTATAATTACTTACACCTCTGGAGAATATGATGGCCGGCTATATCGTATGTCCGAACAAGAGAAATGCCCCGCGGGTAAACGTGCTTGTCTGCCGGGAGCGCTGTCCGATGAAGGAAGAATGCCCGGCGTATGCTGAGTATATCGAAATGCCCCTGACGGAAACGGCTCTTTCTTCACATCTCGAAACCCAAAAGGTTGCGGCGGCTGGGTCCTGAAGGTGAGCTACCCCTGAAGAACCGGCGAACGGATCGGCAACACCACTCTCACGACGATCATATCTTGTTCCTCTCGGAAGATGTCTATTTTCCCGCCATGTTTATTCACGATAATCCTTGAGAGAGGCAGATCAAGCACCCTCGATGACGCCTCGAACGGAAGACGGGGGAGGAAGAACTGCTCCAAATCCTCATCTGAGATCCCTTCGGCGGGATGCCGAAAGGTGATCAGGATGGAATCCCCTTCCTTTTGAAGGCGAACAAAAAAAGGACTCCCCCTCGGTGTTGAAAGAATGGAGTGCCGTATCAGGCTGTCCAGCGCCTTTGTCAACAGACCGGCGTCTCCTGCGAGTGAAGGCAAATTTTCAGGGAGAGATTTCACCATCCTTATCTCTCCGGATACAATTTCCGCCGTATGCTCTTCAAGAAGGGAATCGACCAGTGAAGACACGTCCAATTCCTCGACAGTGATCGTCACCGGCTCAATGGACTGGAGCATCATCCTGAGGATCTCTTCCAGCCTGCCCACATCCTCAGCAATAATGCAAGCAGCCTTCCGGTTGGGATCGTCTTCGGGCAATTTCTCCGCAAGCCTCCTGGCAAATCCTCCCGCGGTTGTAAGAGGATTTCTGATCTCATGGGCGAGCCGAGCGGATATCTCTCCAAGTACCCTGATTTCCTCTGCCTGGAGTGCCTGTTCCTGATAGCGCTTGAGTTCCGTAATATCCATCATGATTCCGTCTATCCACCGGATGTTCCCTCGATTGTCGGTGAACGGGATAGCCTGGTCAATGAAGGTGAGCGTCTTCCCATCCTTGGTTCTGACCTTCCTTTCCGCCCGCAATTCCTGCCCTTTTCCCCAGCATGCCTCCAGGATGCCGCTCTCGTCCCTATCCTGCCAACCGCAAATCTTCTCACGCCAGAAATTCCGGTCCCCCACTACTTCATCGGGGCTGTATCCCAGCTGATCGGTGAAATACAGGTTGATGAATTCCGTGGTTCCGTCGGCCAGGATACGGTATACGATAAGGGGAACATGCTCCACCAGGGCCCGGTATTTTTCTTCTGATGCCACCAGGTCGGCCGTTCTTTCCCTGACCCTGTCTTCCAGAGTCTGTGCATACTCTTCAATCTTTTCCCTCCTTTCTTTCAATGCCTCCAGCATGACATTCAGTGATCTCGAAAGGTGGCCGATTTCATCATCGGGTCGGGACTGCAATCGACTTTCTCTCTTCCCTTCCGCAATCTCCCGGGCCTCTCTCACAATTTCCGTAATGGGTTTGACGAATCGACTGGCAACAAACCAGGTGAGGCAAAAAGAGACAACAATACCGGCGACTGCAATGAGAAGCATCAGGTTTCTTCTCTCTTCAACGCGTCTTATGGTGGCCGATCGATCCACAGCGATGAAAACGACAGCCGCCGCATCCCCGATGTGGTCTTTCAGGGGCCCGAACAGGATCGAGCGAGGGGGGTGGCCCCCCGATGCCGACAAAACGGTGAGTCCAGCGACTTTCCCGGCATCAGAATAATGCTCCGGCCGAAATTTCATACAATTCCTGTCGGTGCATCCCAAGAGCACATAATCGCTTTTTCCCCGCCTTGCATATATCCCGAGATCAGCCCCCCACCGCCTCTTGAATTCGCTCAAAAGCTTGGTATTAATGGGGTATCTTATTTCGAGGCTTCCGAGCACGTTTCCATCGTGCACAATGGGAGCGGTTCCTCGGAGTTCAAGGCCTGAAGGTCCTTGTTCCAACCCCGAAATGCCGTCTCTGGACTTCAGCGCTTCCGCCATTACACTTGGGCGGGCCGTCAATTGACCCTGTTCACCTGCTCTGTGGACATGCAAAGATACCTCCCCCGGCGACAAATCAACGTGGAACTGTTCTATTCCAAATTTTTTTCCTAAAGTCTGGAAAATCGGTTCCGCGTATCTCTCAACGGCTTGTCTGTCCTGCAACGCCGTGAGCCTCTCTATTTCAGGATCCACTGCCAGAGCAGACGCCAGTGCCAGCAGCAGTTCCTCTTTCCGGCGGATATCCCGCAGAAACAGACGGTAGAGCTGTTTCATTTCGCGGGCGTCCTCGTGTGCCATGATCCTCTGCTGCGAATTCAGCCCCAGATAGACGAGTGATGTTGTTCCGATAAATGCGAAGGCCAGGAAGGGAATCAAGAGCTTCCAGATGAGGCTGATACTGCGTAGTCTGTAGAGAATTCCGTTCCACATGGTCTTCAGGGCAAATCTCATTCTCCCGGCAAACGTGAGTCTCGTCCCCAGGCTACGAGGCATCACGCACCTCTCCGACGACGCTCGGCTCAGGGAGGAAGCCATTTCTTCCGTTCCGAGCTTTCTGTGCTGCAAATGTTGAGAGCCTAAGGCGCACCGACAAGAGGCATTCTG
>CAZEGG010000420.1:0-2823 GCA_964511755.1 uncultured Desulfobacteraceae bacterium
GCATCATGGCCGGGATCCGGGACAATCAGCTCCGGGTGAACTATCTCGGCTTCAATATCGCCGTTACAAAGACCATCATGTTCCTCATTTCCGGCTGCTTCGCCGGCGTAGCGGGTGCACTCTTTGCACTCTTCCAGAATCTGGTTTCGCCGGACGGTGTCTTCAGCGTCATGACTTCGTTTACGCCCATCATGATGGTCTTCGTGGGGGGGATCGGGACATTTGCGGGGCCCATCATCGGCTCCGCCGTATTGACTTCCCTGGAGGACCTGGCCACGCGCTACACGGAACAGATTCTTCTCATAAACGGTCTGCTGCTGATCTGCGTTGTGATCTTCTTCCGGGGCGGCTTTATCGGCCTTTTCAAAACCATCAAACAAAAGCGGTTCGCCAATTCAAGGGAGATGCCGGATGGGCATCCTGGAGACGAAATTTCTATCCCATGATTTCGACGGGTTCAAAGTCCTTACGGATGTCAACCTCGAGATCAGAGAGGGGGAACGGCACGCCATCATCGGGCCGAACGGTGCCGGAAAGACTACTCTCTTTAATGTGATTACCGGGGCTTACAACCCTAAAGAGGGGAGTATCCTCTTTAAGGGAAAGGACGTGACGGGGATGAAGCCGTACCAGCTGGCCAGGATGGGGCTGGGGCGGTCTTTTCAGATCACCAGCACGTTTCTCCGTCAGACCGCGTTTCAGAACGTACGGCTCGCGGTTTTGTCCAAGCGGCAGATTCGCTACAATCTGTTCCGCAGGATCGATACCATGCGGGAGGTAACCGAGGAAACGGAAGCCATTCTCCACCAGATCAATCTGTACGAGGAGCGCCACGCGCTCACGAGCAGCCTTTCATACGGAAAGCAGCGGAGCCTGGAATTGGGGATGGCCATCGGCACCGACCCTGATCTCCTGATGTTCGACGAGCCTACCGCCGGTATGTCGCGGGAAGAGACCCATTATGCGGTCAGGCTCATCCGAAAACTCACCGAAGGGAAAAGCATGGTCATTGTGGAACATGACATGGACGTGGTTTTTTCTCTCGCGGATCGAATCACGGTGCTACACCACGGCCGGATCCTGGCAACCGGCGAACCCGATGCCATCAAGAAGGACCAGCAGGTGAAATCCGCCTATCTCGGGGATACGGAGGTCTAATCCATGCTCCTCGAGGTGAAGGACCTGAATACATTTTACGGCCCGAGCCACGTTCTCCAGAACATCTCCCTGAACGTGAAGGAGGGGGAAATCGTCGCCCTTCTGGGGCGAAACGGTATGGGAAAGAGCACGACCCTCAAGAGCATCATGGGTCTTGTTCGCCCAACTTCGGGGAATGTCGTGTACAAAGGGGTTGATCTGACTGGTCTTCCCGCATTCAAGATCGCTCAGGCGGGTATCGGATACATCCCCGAAGACAGACAGATCTTTCCGGACCTCAGCGTGATGGAGAACCTGTCATTGGGGATGAAGACGGGGAAGGACAAAAGCAAAGGCAAGGACTGGAACCTGGAAAGGATCTACAGCCACTTTCCCTTTATGCAGGGAAGAAAGAATCAGAAAGGGGGGCTGCTCTCCGGAGGCGAGCAGCAGATGCTTTCGCTGGCCCGGGCGCTCATGGGAAACCCCGAACTCCTTCTCGTGGACGAACCGACCGAGGGGCTCGCCCCCATCGTGGTGAACGAGGTCCGGGACATGCTTGCGGAGATCAATCAGGCAGCGGTTTCTGTTCTCCTTGTGGAGCACAATTACAAGGTGGCCGTTCATCTGGCCAGTCGGGTCTACCTCATGGGGAAGGGCCATATCGGGTATGAGGACACCATGGAAGGGCTCAATGCAAGCCCGGAAGTTCGGGCGAAGTATCTCGAGGTATAAGAATGCTCTCCGGCATCGAATGATCAGTTGCGGATGAGAGTCGAGAAAAGATAATGCCAGGAGCGAATCGGCATTGCCTGCCAGAATTTGTTTGCCACATTGCCATCACTGTCATAAAAAGGAATTTCTGCTGAAGTTCGCAAGAAGATAGCTCAGCCCGACTCGCGGCCAGCGCAGCCCAAATCACTTCAGTGTTATGCGGAGGAATGCCCCATGGGATCTAGTGGTGCCGGAAGGACAGCTGCAATCTGTGGCTTGTTTTGCGAAACATGTCCGCAGTATCCGGTTGACTGCGAAGGCTGCCTGTCCGATAAACTGGCGCCGCACTGCCGGGACTGTAAGCATGGGTTCCGTGATTGTGCCAGAGAAAAGGGCGTCACTCGCTGTTTTGAGTGCAATGAATTCCCGTGTGAAAGACTGGAAAGATTTAAACACGTTCATGTCGTAAACGGTATTTCCCACCATGAGCAGGTAGTTGAAGACCTTCAGTATATGAAGGATTTCGGAGTGGAGAAATGGGTTGCCGAGAAGCGGGAGGAAAACCGGTGTATGAAATGCGGCTCGCTTATCTTGTGGCACGAAAAGCATACTCACACTTGCAGCACATAACAACCTAGTCCAGAGGACAGTCCCCGGGCCGGTTTCCGGGTCTGAGGCCGGAGGCCGCCTGGCTTAAAGAATCAACATGTAAGAAATAGATAGTGCCCATGCATAAATTGAATTTAGGCAGTAGCGGGTTTTCAATCCAGAAATGGAGGAGATAGATGCAGTCGGTATCCATTTTTTGTCGCACACTGGAAGTCAAACTGAAAACAGGCCCGGATATTCGTGATATTACCCCCGGATTAAACCGTTTCATTGAGGATTCCCACATTGATAACGGCAGCCTATGTGCCTGCATGGTCGGCTCGACCGGCTCAATAACAACTATCGAGTATGAACCCGGGGTCG
>CAZEGG010000421.1:0-2787 GCA_964511755.1 uncultured Desulfobacteraceae bacterium
CTAAGAATGCCCGACATGCCCTTGAGCTGTTTCGTGCCAGGAATTTACCGATCTTCCATATCCAGCATTTGTCAGACCGGGCCGGCGCAACTTTCTTCTTGCCGAATACCGATGGGGTCGAGATACAGGAAGATGTGTCCCCCAGGAAGGACGAGTATCTCATTCAAAAACACTTCCCCAATTCCTTCAGAGATACTTCTTTGAATGGGCAGCTTCGGAATCTTGACGTGGAGAAAGTGGTTATTTGCGGCGCCATGACGCACATGTGCATCGATTCGACGGTAAGAGCCGCCTTTGATTTGGGTTTTCGCTGCCTTGTGGTGTCGGATGCCTGCGCAACGAGGAATTTGGAATTTGGTGGTGTTGCCATCGAAGCGCAGCAGGTGCATGCGGCGTTCCTGGCCGCGTTTTCCAATACCTTTGCTCAAGTTGTAGAGGCAAATATACTTGAGAGCCTAGTGGGATAGTTATGTCTTTCAGCGGATAGCAGGAAGCCGCGCCCGCTGAAGAGTTCGATATTCGTTCTAATCTGGATCAGGGCAGGCCTCAAAAGAAACGGTAGGGCAGTGCAGACGCAGACGTATATACAAAGAATAAACCTCATTCACCGACAGCTTGACATTCCCGAGAATTATGAATTGGGGTACGGTCTATCGCTGCAACAGGAAGAAACCGAGCTGATTGAAATTGGAAATGATATTTACGGGAGGGTGCAGCGGCTGGCACCTGCCGCCGCAAACGCCTGGCAGGCCATGAAGTCTCGAGCTTTGAAAGAAGGGATTGTTTTGCTCGTTGTTTCCGCCTTCAGGACGGTGAAAAGACAAAAGGAAATAATTCAGGCAAAAATAGAGTCCGGTCAACCTCTATCAGGAATATTGCAGGTTTGTGCTGCGCCCGGGTACAGTGAGCACCATACCGGCAGAGCCTTGGATTTGACATCAACGGGATGCGAGCCGTTGTCTGAACTGTTTGAACATACAGAGGCATTCAGTTGGCTGCTGGAGAACGCCGACTCCCATTCATTCGGCTTATCCTACCCGAAGGGTAAGAAGGCAGGTATTTCGTATGAACCATGGCATTGGGCATACACTCAAGTATAGACGCATATCAAGGCCGTTCAACACGAACAATCATTCGCGACGATGGGCTAAGGGAACCGGGAGTTCGACCGGAAATCGGTGAAAGAAATCACGACCGCAGAGGTTATATACACGGATAAACTTGTTGCCATTACTAATAAGGAGGAAATGACATGATCCAACAATCACAAACGCCTGTTTGTCAAAGCTGTGCCATGCCGATGAACAGCCCTGAGGAGTTTGGCACCAATACTGACGGATCTAAATCTGAAGAATTTTGTACATTCTGCTTTCAAAACGGCATGTTCACAGCTCCGGACATCACGGTCCGGGAAATGATCGACAAGTGTGCTTCAATATTGACGCAGCAAAAGGCCGTGCCTGAAGAACAGGCAAGAGCATTGATGGCCAAAACAATTCCAGATCTTAAGCGCTGGAAAACGGCGTAGCCGAACCCGGTACTCAACTCAGACGGTGAGTCGCCTCTCCCAGAGAGGGAGGCATCAGGTGCTTCTCGCAGGCCTTGTCAGACCTTTATAAGTTCGTAGTCGAGGGTTCCCAGCCCGATCTTCTGCGCATATTCCAGTTGCAGGAGATGGTGCTGCTTGGGATGAACCTCTTTGAAGATCTCTTTCCCGCAGGCGCCATTCACGAGGTCGAGGCTCGCCTTATCGACGGCCACTGGATCTGTCGAAGCGAGGATTCCCACATCAGGTGCGATCCGCCGCGTCCCAAAACGCCAGCAATCACATTCCTTATTTATCCGCAGCGCAAAGTTCAGGAAACCGGCCTTTCCTTTCTTATCTTTCAGGATCGCGTAGGCATACTCAACCATCTTCTTCTGCACCTCGTCCCCTGCCCCGAAATCGATAAAAATCGCCATGTTTGGACAGGCCGCCACGCAACTTGCGCACCCGATGCACTTGTCCTTGGTCAGTACCGCCTTTTCGTCCACTATATGGATGGCATTTACGGGGCAGACTTCTTCGCACTCACCGCAGCCGACGCACTTGTCTTCGTAGAAATTGGGGGCCGCATCGCAGTGCTGAGCCAGCTTGCCTTCTCTCGTTGCGCACCCCATGCCGATGTTCTTCAGGGTCCCGCCGAAACCCGTCAGGCCATGTCCCTTGAAATGCGTCACGGCAACGAAGGCATCGGCATCCACGAAACATCGGCCCACCTTGGCCGTTTTGATAAACTGCTGATCGATCTGAACTTCCGCGACATCTTCCTTTTTATTTTCGTCGGGGATGAAGACGTCCGCGCCCACAGCTTTCCTTGTGAAGCCGTGCGCCGCAGCGATCCCCAGATGATCTTTGGAATTGAGCCGTTTGCCGCGGTAAAGCGTGTTGGCATCCGACAGGAAAGGAATGGTGCCTTCCCCGGCCAGCTTATCACAAATGAGCCGCAGGTGAGCGGGCCTGACGAAAGCGTTTGTCCCCTGCTCCCCGAAGTGCAACTTCACTCCCACTTTCTTGACGTTTTCGGGAAAAGCCAGCACCCTGCTCTCCACCAGGAGCGACTTCAACTTGTCATTGACAGCACTGATGTCCTCTGCATCCTCAACGGGTACGAAAAATACCTTACTCTTCATTTGATCCACCTCATAGCAGCCGGAAATGGCTTATTCATAGAACAAGTTAGATAGAGAGTCTAGAATACCTTCGCGTTCTTTTCAATAAGAAATCCCTGATCGGGCGGCAGGACA
>CAZEGG010000422.1:0-2781 GCA_964511755.1 uncultured Desulfobacteraceae bacterium
TCCTTCACCTGGAAGAGGGAAACAGCCTCCTGGCATCCATGGGAATGCTCGGGCGTGACTTTTTTTCCCTGGTCGCGGAACTCCGGTGCGAAGAGAGCCAGGTCTTCGATGACCGGGAACCCGAAACCGTGCTCCAGACGATCCAGTCGGATATCCTTAGACTCAAAGACCGCGGGTCCGGCGGGCAGGAAAAGGCCCCTGCTTCTTCCCGGGATCGGTCCATACAGATCCACTCCTGCCACAGCCCCATGCGGGAGATGGAAGTCCTGTACGACCGGCTCCTTTTCCTGTTCGAACAGGACCCCTCCCTCGAACCGCAGCATATCCTTGTTATGGCGCCGGACATCGAGGTCTATGCCCCTTTTGTGCAGGCGGTCTTTGCGGCACCCGAGAAAGAGGAAATGCGGATTCCGTTCAGTATCGCGGACCGCGATCCCCGGAGCAGAAATCTCCTCCTGGAGCCTTTCCTATTTCTCCTCGAACTCCCGAAGGGGCGTTTTACCGCCGCCGGAGTCCTGTCCCTCCTCGAATGCCCCGCGATCCGGGACAGATTCGGGCTCTCGGAAGAGGATCTCTTCATGGTTCAGCGATGGGTCCGCGAGAGCGGCATCCGGTGGGGGAAGGACGCTGGACATCGTGAAGCCCTGGGCCTTCCCCCGTATCCCGAAAACACCTGGCGTTTCGGGCTCGACCGGCTTCTCCTGGGCCATGCCATGCCCCGTTCCGGGAAGGACCGGATGTTCAAAGACATCCTTCCCTATGACCGGGTTGAGGGGGGAGACGCGCTGGTTCTCGGCAGGTTCGCGGCCTTCGTGGATCTCGTGCTTACGAAGACCGTCGCACTGGAAGCGGCCCGGCCCCTTCCGGCATGGGCTGAAACGCTTGCAGATATCCTGGACACGTTCTTCTCCGAAGAGAGACCTTGGGAACGGGAAGCCCAGATGATCAGGAATGCCCTGACCGGGCTCACCGAACAGGCCGCGGTATCGGAATTTGCCGGGAAGGTCTCCCTGGATTCCATAAGGAATCACGTGCTCACACAGCTGGCAAGAACGTCATACGGGTCCGGCTTCATATCAGGGGGCGTGACCTTCTGCTCCATGCTGCCCATGCGCAGCATCCCGTTCAGGATCATCTGTCTCGTGGGGATGAACAATGACGCCTATCCCCGCCAGACCAGAAAACTCGGTTTCGACCTGATGGCCAGGGTACCGAGAAGGGGCGACCGGTCCCGCCGGAACGACGACCGATACCTGTTCCTGGAAACGATCCTTTCCGCCCGGGAGGCGCTGTATATCAGTTATGTGGGGCAGAGCTCGGAGGACAACAGCACCATGCCCCCTTCCGTCCTCGTGAGCGAATTGATCGATTACCTGGAGCAGAATTTCGAGTTTGAGGATTCCTCGACCTCTGTTCAGGACCATCTTCTCTTCAGGCACAGGCTGCAGGCCTTCAGTTCCGCCTATTTCAGCGGGGACGGAAAATACTTCAGTTATTCAGAGGAAAGCCTGGACGCTGCGAGGCGCAAGCTCCTGCCCTCCCGGGAACCGGCTCCCTTCATTGCCACCAGGCTTCCGCCGCCGGAGGAGGAATGGAGATCGGTGGACCTTGACGCTTTTGTCGCTTTTTTTACCCATCCCGCCCGGTTCCTCCTGCGGGAGCGTCTGGGAATACTTCTCGGCCAGAGAGATACCCGTATTGATGAAATAGAACCCTTCATTCTTGACGGCCTGGAACAATACAAGGTCGATCAGACGCTGGTCAGAAAACGGCTGGCAGGAGAAGAAGACCGGCAGGTCTTCAGGGTCCTCAAGGCGGACGGCCGCCTTCCCCACGGGACGCCCGGCGAATGCACGTACGAACGCCTCAGGGAGGGTGCGGATGCATTTGCCCAAAAGGTGCGTGAACAGACTGAAAGCATGGAGCCTGCTTCCCTGGAGGTGGAGACTTCCCTGAACGGCCTTCTGGTGAAGGGAAGGATCGACGGGATCTATCCCCGATTTCTGGTCCAGTACCGGTATGCCAGGGCCAAGGCCAAAGACCACATGGCGCTCTGGATAAAACACCTGTTTTTCAACCTGTCGGAAAATCATGGGGGAAGCCGGAAGAGCATACTGGTCGCCGGCGACGGGACATGGAAATATTCGCCGATAGATTCACCCGGGAAAGTCCTGGAGCAGCTGGCAGACCTCTTCCTCGCGGGTCTTGAAAAGCCGCTCTCCTTTTTCCCGGAGACATCCCTGGTCTATGCGCGGATCATCCTGGAAAGAAAAAACAAGGAAGCATATGCCCGGGAAAAGGCCCGGGAAAGGTGGCAGGGCAATGAATTCCTCCCCGGCACGGGAGAACGTGAGGACGATTACTATCACCTCTGTTTCGGAAGCACCGACCCCCTTGATGAGGCATTCCGAAACCTTGCCGTCGAAATCTACGCCCCGCTCCTCTCTGCGATGGAGAAGATCTCGTAACGGTCCGCACATGGCAGCGGGCACTTTTTCCCGAGGCGCGCCGGCTCTCCCTACTTTTCATCCTTTGAACGGAACCAGCAGTCCTCCGTCTTCTTTCCGGCCTGCAACCGGAGAATCTTCTGTTCCAGTTCCGCGATCCTTCTCTCTATGTCGGCAATCTTCTTCTTCCTGATCTCGGTCTTTCTTGTCTCCTGCTGTCCTTCCTTCTTTGATTCCCCGGGGGATTCCGCGGGGGGACCTTCCCTGATAATCCTGGTCACGCTCGAGACGCTTATGGAGAACTGTTCAGCGATTCTCTTTTTCGGGACCCCAT
>CAZEGG010000423.1:0-2779 GCA_964511755.1 uncultured Desulfobacteraceae bacterium
TTTCCCCTCATCGAGGACCTTTCGAATAATCCCGGCAATATCGCTCTTGATCATGGGCTTCAAGGCAAACGCCCGGATGCCCATGGCATGTGACTTCTTTTCGTCTATCCCGGCACTGAAGCCGGTGCAGAGGATGATGGGGATATCGGCACGAACAGACATCAGCTGCTCGGCAAGCTTGTCCCCGGTCATACCCGGCATCGTCATATCGGTGATGACCAGATCAAACCTTTCCGGATCGTCCTTGAAGAGTTCGAGGGCCTCGGTACCGTTTGATCTGACCTCTACGCGATAGCCCAGGGACTCGATGAGCTTTTTGCTCATACTCCTTATGGGCTGTTCGTCATCGACGAAGAGAATGCGCTCGGTCCCCGTCGGAAGAGGCGGTTCAGAGCCTTCCTCCTCCTTGACCCTGCGTTCAATAACCGGCAGATACACGTTGAACTCCGTACCCTTTTCAAGTTCGCTGTAAACAGTGACGGCGCCGCCCAGGCTCTTGATAATGCCGTGGACTACGGACAGTCCCAGGCCCGTGCCTTCCCCTTTTTCTTTTGTGGTGAAAAACGGCTCAAAGATTCTGTCCACTATGTCAGGCGCGATGCCGCTTCCCGTATCTCGCACCGTCAGTTTTAGAAAAGGCCCGGGGGTGATGTCCGGGTGTCCGGCAGTAAAGCCGGCATCAAGAGAGACATCGGTCAATCCGACTTCAAGGACACCGCCTTCGCTCTGCATGGCATGCCCGGCATTGGCAAACAAGTTCATCAGCACCTGATGAATCTGCGTGGCGTCGGCCATCACCAGGGCATCACTGAGGATGTTATTCCGGATGTCAATCGTCGTAGGCAGGGACGCCCGGATCAGTTTCAAGGCTTCCTTTGCGATGAGCTTCACCTTGATCGGATTCTTTTCCTGCTCATGCTGCCGGCTGAACGCCAGAATCTGGCTCACCAGGTCCCTGGCGCGGTTGCCTGCCTTGCGCACTTCCTGCAGGTCTTCAAGAAGCTCCTGCTTATTGTCAAGATCGCTTGAGGCCAATTCCGTGTACCCAATGATTGAAGTCAGAATGTTGTTAAAATCATGGGCAATCCCGCCGGCCAGGGTCCCGATGGCCTCCATTTTCTGGGCTTGTCGCAATTGCCCCTCCAGACGGTGAGTTTCCGAGATGTCTTCGTAGAGGTGCAGTTCATCGCCGCTCTTCATTGTTACCGGCCTGTAGCGTATGGTCTTTTTTGATCCGTCCTTGCAGGTCATCTCAAATGTTTCGGGCCGCAGCTCCCCGGGGCCGTGCTTTTTCCGATTCTTCGTCAGCCTGGAGATGACGCGCTTCCGGTATGTTTCATCAGGGTAGACCTTCCTGAACCATTCCCTGCGCGTGGGAATGTCTTCCAAGGTGTAGCCGAAGATTTCTGAGAACTTCGGGTTGATGTATTTGTAGGTCCCTTCATTAGTAATTAGAGCCACTCCCAGGGGGGATTCCTCCACAAGAAACCTGAATCTTTCTTTTTCCCTGTGCAGGGCCTCTTCTGTCCGCCTGCGCTCGGTGACGTCCCGTGAGCTGCCCTGAAACCCGATGATCCGCTCCCCTTTCTCCACCGGGCTGACGCAGGTCTCAAAATACCTCCTGGACCCGTCCTTCACTATCACTTCCAGCGGAAAATCTTTTACCGGTGTGCCTTCAGAAAAAGCCCTGCTGAAGGCTTCAGAAATTGCCTTATGGGTACTTTCCGGAGTATAATCGATATAATTCATGCCGATCAGCTCACCCTTCGTATACCCGGTGAGATCTTCGGCCGCCTTATTGACGTCCGTAAAATTGCCTCTCAGATCCAGGGTGTAGACAAAATCGGTCGAGTTTTCGAAGAGCTCCCGGTATCTCTTTTCGCTCTCCCGCAGCGACTCCTCCGCCAGTTTTCGGTCGGTAACATCCTGGTTAACCCCGGTAGTCTTGATGGTTTTGCCGTTGCTGTCCTTGGTGACAAAAAAACGGACGTTTATATACCCGGTCGTTCCGTCGGCATACAAAAAGCGGTGCTCCAGTTGACGGGAAAAATGAGGTTTATCAATTTCCATGCCTTTCCGGATTTCCGAAGCAAAAACCGATATATCTTCGGGATGGAGAAATCGTTTCGCATAATCAGCAGAGGACATGGTATACCCGCCCACCTGCTCTGCGGTTGTCCCGAAAATTGCGTAGAACGAATCCGTAAAGGTAAAGAGATCCTTTTCTCCATCATACTCCCATGGGCCGAGACGCGCCATTTCACAGGCATTGGCAAGCTGGGCTTCGTTTTTCCTGCGCTCATCGATTTCCTTCGAAAGCCTGTCGGCCATCTGTTCTATTTGACCGGTCCGTTTGATGTTGGTGGTCAGATAAACACCAAGCAGGCAGGTGAGCAGCAAACCGGCCGCCAGGACTCCCCATGCCGTCGCCATGGGCAGATGACCCGCAAAATCAGGGGCAAAGTCACATACCAGCTGCCATTTTCGGTCTGCAACCGTCAGTTGATGGGAAATCTCAAATCCATTTTGCGGTGCCGTCTGATCCGGACTGCTGCCTGTCTGCGTTGGATAGGCATAGAGGAGATTTTCGCCGCGCGGACTCGATATATCATAGAGATGAACAGTCATTCTATCAGGGGTGGGGAATGCATCCCTCATGATCGCACCTGCCCGATAGACCCCCGCCAGAAAACCGATCAGGTTTTTTCTGCGCAATTCAATAGTGTCGGTCCAAGTGTTTTTTCGATAAACCGGAAGAAATACCACGAAGCCGTATTGC
>CAZEGG010000424.1:0-2776 GCA_964511755.1 uncultured Desulfobacteraceae bacterium
CTCTGATACCTGTTGCCATATGCATTCCTCCGTCAGAACTTGAACAGCTTTTCAATAAGCTGGGATTTCATGAGGTCTCCTTCAACGCGGAGTTTCCCCGAGGTGAAGGCGGACATGGCATTGAGCTCTCCTTTTATCAGCTTCACGAAATCACCGTCAGCCATCCTGATGGTGCTGGTGGGACTGTCATGGGTTCCTTCGGTCACTTCGCAGCGACCTTCTTGTATGGTCGCGTGCCAGGAACCGCCCTCAGGACCCGAAATAACGAACTGGAACACCACGTCGACGCCGGCGGCCCTGTCTGCCCGGAAAGCCTTCGGAAGGCCGTCAAAAATGGCCTTGACCGTCAGTCTGCCCGGCGAGGTCTCCCCCATCGATTTGTCTTTCCCGGGGGCAAATGCCTCCAGCATGGGGCCGAAGGCGGCCGTGGAATTAGGATATTCCTCGGCGTCTCCCAGATCATTGATGGCCTCCCAGTTCCTGTGGATATCGTCCGGGGTCGGCATGGCGGTTCCGTCGCCCACGACCGCCCCCTTCCCGGTCAGGAGAGCCGCACGGTTGAAGTAGCCCATGCCCGCATTTATGACGAGGCCTGAGTCATCGCACTGATCGGAGCAGAGATAGAGTACCAGCGGCGCCACGAATTCGGGTTTGAGTTTTGCCAGGAGGTCCGGAGGAAGAATATCCTCGGTAAGTCTCGTGGCTGCTATGGGAGCGACGGTGTTCACCTTGATATTGTGCTTTTCCCCTTCCAGTTTCAGGGTGTTCATGAACCCCACCAGCCCCATCTTGGCGGCCGAGTAGTTGGCCTGCCCGAAGTTGCCGTAGAGCCCGGCCGCGGAAGTGGTCAGTACGATGCGGCCGTACCTGTTTTCCCGCATCTTGACCATGCTCGGCCTCGTCACGTTGTAGGCCCCTTTGAGATGGACATCCATGACCGCATCCCAGTTCCCCGGTTCCATCTTGGCAAGGGTCTTGTCCCGGAGGATGCCGGCGTTGTTGATCACGATATCCACCCTCCCGAAGGTGCCAATCGCCGTATTCACGACTGCCTGACCGCCCTCCGGCGTCGCGACCGAGTGATAGCTGGCAACGGCCTCGCCCCCCATGCCGAGGATCTCTTCCACCACCAGGTCGGCAGGTGTCCTGGAGCCTTCTCCGGCGCCGTCCCTGGCCCCGCCCAGGTCGTTCACTACGATCTTCGCGCCCCTCCTGGCCAGTTCCAGGGCGTAGACGCGTCCCAAACCCGCGCCCGCGCCGGTCACGATGGCAACTCTCCCGTCAAATCGCATGCCTTCCTTTGCCGGTTTTTCCGGAGCGCTGCCCGGGACGGGAACGGCCTTCCAGAAATATCCGGAAAACCCTCGGGTTCTGTCCACGAGTCTCCTTCTGAACTGGAGGGCGACCTTCTGCCCCACCCGGACATCTCCCAGTTCACAGTCCGTGAAATCGGCCATGAACCGGCCTCCCTTTTCAAACTGGATCATCCCGTAGATCGCGGGCGGGTCAATGGATACGGCCAGCAGGTCGCCGGTGAAGCTCTTGATAAACGCCGGTTCATCCGCAAAAGGATAGTCCTCCTGCGTGTTGAGCGCGTTGCACTCCGGGTTGACGCAGATATCCATTCTGGGGAACTGCGGGGTTCCGCATGTGGTGCACCTGCCTCCGATCAGACCCGTGAGCATCTTTCTCTTCCTCCAGAGGACCGTCATGGCGGTCTGGGTGGGGGCCTCGGCCCTGATGCCCGTCTCTGTTTTTATGAGGTCCCTGAATTTGAGGAACTTCGGGTAGTTGTCAATGATTTTCCGGTTTTCAAGACTTCCCTTGATCCCCTTTCGTGGGACCAGGTTTTGAATATGGTCGGTCACCTGGAAGTAGAGGGCGTCGCACCCCTGACCGAACCCCGCAACCAGGATACGATCCCCTGGTTTGGCCTTTTCGAGCGCTGAAACGAGCATGATAAAGGGGTGGGCTGCCCCGGTCTCCCCGCACACCTCGTGCATGTTGTCCACGACTTTCTCGGCAACGGCCCCCAGTTTCCCGGCGATCTTGTGGTGTTCAGCCTTGAAAAAACACGGAAACGCGAGGGTGTCCACGTCATCCATGGAGATGGAGAGCTTGTTGAAAAGCCCTGAAACCGCTTCGGGAATGATTTTGGAATACCCCTCGTCCCGGACCCAGCGTTCTTCCCACATGTAGTCATACTCCGTCCCGGACCCGCGATAATGGTCCACGAAGTCATAGGAAACAGAGTAGCTCCCTTTGAACTCCGCGATCACATCTTTTGTCCCGACCAGGATGGATGCTGCCCCGTCTCCGAACCACATCTCGTAGAAATATGCCGCCTTGGCTTCCCGTTTGTCCGACGCCGTCACCAGGATGTTCTGTCTATCGCCGCCCTTTACGGCTTCAAGGGCGGTCACCAGGGCGCTGGTGCCGCATTTCAGGGACGTGGTGAAATCGGCCGCGACAATATCGTCCCTCAGGTTCAGGGCGGTCTTCGCCACACCGGCGCAGGACCTGTCTGCAAAGGGAAGCGTGGTGGAGCAGAGGTAGTGGGCGTCAATGGCGGACCTGTCAATCCCCTTGAGACAGTCGCGTGACGCCTCCACCGCCATTGTCAGGGCGTCTTCATCCCAGTTGCAGAAGGAGCGCTCCCCCTGGGCAACCATGATAACGGCCGGGGCAAACCAGCCCATGCTTTGAAAAATGCTCATGCGATTGAGGCGCAGTCTCGGGATATAACCGCCGAAGGAAGTGATGCCGATCATGGGTA
>CAZEGG010000425.1:0-2773 GCA_964511755.1 uncultured Desulfobacteraceae bacterium
TTGCTTACCTGCTGGTGCGATACGGCCATGGAGCCTCTGGTGCCTATGCCTTTGGGCAGGGTTTGTTTATAGACGTGATTTCAGAAGGTCCGCGAGGTTTTTCCGCCCTTATTTATCTGGCAGTGTTTTGGGGCCTTCAATTTGGGTCGCGGTTTTTTGAGTTGAATCATCCGAGGAGTCAGATACTCCTGGTCGCTGTTGCGGTCTTCCTGAAAGAGATCCTGCTCATCGGAATGCTCGACCTTTTTGTTTCCCGGGTGATTGTCATGCACTCATTCCCGTTGATGGTCCTCGGCTCCATAACGGTTACGGCATTGAGTGCACCACTCTTGTTCGGTTTTTTTGATTATCTGCTCGCGCTTCCAGGGGAAGACCGCACGGGAGCATGATGAAATTTCATCTGTCAATCTGACTTATGGCATCATACATGCAAAGATTACCTTTGAACCCCTGAGGCCCGGCTGGGATTTCGACCCTTGAGACCATCTAACTTCGATCCCATATCCGTCGACATTTTAAACCGGCAACTGAAAAAGGTCACCATCGTGGTCCTGATTTTTTTTGCCGGGCTGATATTCCGTCTCTGGTATCTGCAGATTGTCAATGGATGGAAATACCGGGCCAAGTCCGAAAACAACAGGATACACCTGGAAGACATCCCGCCTTTGCGGGGAATGATTTTTGATCGAGACGGCCGGCTGCTCGTGGATAACAGGGCCGGCTATGACCTTTGTGTCATACCGGAAGACGTGCAGGACCCCGAAGGCCTTCTGAACCGGCTGAATAAACTCATCGGGATTGATCTCGATAAAGCCCGCGAGACCTTCCGCAAAGGGTTGCACAGCTTTCCTTTCAAGACCGTTCCGATCAAGAGGGATATCTCAAGAGATGAACTTGCGTCCATCGAGACACACCGTTTCAATCTTCCCGGCATTACGATACTGGTCAGGCCCCAGAGACACTATCTTCACAATCATCTTGCAGTGCATGTCCTCGGGTATGTCGGGGAAATTACCGAGCAGCAATTGGCCAGCGGCAAATATCCCAATAACAGAGGCGGGGATCTTGTAGGAAAGGCAGGCATTGAGGATGAGTGGCAGCGTTTCTTGAACGGGATACCAGGTGGGGAACAGGTGGAGGTGGATGCCGCCGGTCGAAAGCTGAATGTCATCTCCAAGAAGGCCGCCATTCCCGGCGCAGATGTGTACCTGACCATCGACAGCAAACTCCAGGGCGAAGCTGAAAAGGCCCTTGAAGGGAAGAGGGGCGCCATTGTTGCAATGAATCCCATGGATGGGGAGATCCTTGCCATGGCCAGCAGTCCATGGTTCGATCCAAACATTTTTGTGAAGGGAATTGACAGGCAGACGTGGGACGCAATGGTCAAGGGAGCAGGCCACCCTTTGCAGAACCGCGCCGTAGCCGGCCAATACCCCCCCGGGTCCGTTTTCAAGATAGTGGTCGCCCTGGGGGCGCTCCAGGAAAAGGTGCTGAACCCTGAAGAAAAACTGTTCTGCGGGGGAAGTTACCGGCTGGGCAACAGTGTGTATCGCTGCTGGAAAAGGTGGGGTCACGGGTGGATAAAACTCCACAGGGCCCTGGTGGAATCCTGCGATGTATACTTTTATCAGGTGGGGAAGGAACTGGGAATTGATAACATTGCCCGGTACGCCAGGAAACTGGGCCTGGGCGCACGCACGGGGTTGGATTTGCCCCAGGAAAAACCGGGTCTCATTCCCACCAGACAATGGAAGCTGAAGCGTTGGGGAGTTCCCTGGCAGCAGGGAGAAACCCTTTCCGCGGCCATTGGACAGAGCTACGTGCTGGTTACCCCCGTGCAAATGGCCTGCCTGATCTCGGCGGTATTCAACGGGGGCAGGCTTTTCAAACCGCAGTTGACAAAAAGGATCCATGTGCCCGGCGGAGACGACATCCGGGATTTCCATCCCGTGGAACGGTGGGATCTCGGGATCGACAATGCCAATCTCGAACTGGTGAAACAGGCGTTGATCGGAGCGGTGAACGAACCGCACGGCACCGGTTCAAAGGCCCGCTTAAAAGATATTGTTGTAGCGGGCAAGACAGGCACCGCGCAGGTGGTGTCTCTCACGAAAACGGATCATAACGGCGGGCAAGAAGATATTCCGAAGGCCTTGCGGGACCATGCCTGGTTCGTGGCCATTGCGCCCGCTTCCGATCCGAAGATAGCAGTAGCGGTAGTTATTGAACACGGAGGACATGGAGGCAGTGCGGCTGCTCCTGTCGCGAAGGAGATCATTTCCGCGTACCTCGATGCGAACGAGTAGTGTTTTTCATGGAGAAAATTAGAGGAAGATCATAATGTTTGATCGCAGACTTGTGCAGAATTTTGACTGGGTATTGCTTCTCATCCTGCTCTTTATAGCGGGGATCAGCATTTTGAACCTTTACAGCGCCACCTATCCTATCAGGAACATGGGAGGGGTGCAGATCTTTCACAAGCAGATCTACTGGTATCTCATGGGATTCGGCGTATTTTTTCTCATGACCACTTTCAACTATTACGCGCTCGAACGTCTCGCATATCCCGGATACATTGCCTGCATCCTGCTTCTGGCCTTCGTGCTTGTTATGGGGAAGGTCTCGTCGGGTTCCCAGCGGTGGCTGCACCTGGGACCCATCTCGTTTCAGCCCTCGGAAATAACCAAGATCGCCGTTGTCCTCGCCCTGGCCAAGTTTTTCCGGGAAAAGGGAGATCGGCGGTATTATCGCTTGCGGGACCTCTGGCAGCCCC
>CAZEGG010000426.1:0-2756 GCA_964511755.1 uncultured Desulfobacteraceae bacterium
GGATCTGGCCTTCCACATTCTGGGGATGAATGGCCTTTCCCACGTCATGAGCCGCTACAATCCGGGATACGTACACATTTCCCGTGCCTGTATCCACTTCAACAAGGGCCATCTGGCAGGCAAAGGCATAGGTTGCGTAGGGGGCGCCCTGCCCCGTTTCCGGGTCAAGCGGGGTGGTCTTTGGATCGAAGTGCCCGGAACAGCTCAGTGTTCTCCCCGAGGCATACGCGGTTTCTGCCAGATCCTTCACTGAAATGCGGTTTTCGGGGTTTTTTGTGTTTACCACGAAGCCGTCCTCTAAAGAAAGGTATTCTCCCGGCGACCCCAGGATGTCCGTCGCCTCTGCAAGGAGCCGATGTCTTAATTCTTCTGCGGCACTCTTCACCGCATTCCCGGAGATGTACGTCTGCCGGCTCGCCGAAGTGGCACCGGCACTCTCTGTCAATCCGGTATCACCCACAACGCGCTCGATCGCGCTTGGATCCATGTCGAGGATTTCAGCGGCGATCTGAGAAAGAACGGTTGTTGATCCCTGCCCGATATCAGCGGCTCCGGTGTAGAGGACTACTTGCCCTTTCCGGTCCATCTCTATCCTTGCATTGGCGGGATTCCTGACTCCGGTATTTCCAATCCCGTACCACATCGCTCCCAGACCTATGCCTGTTTTTCGAGCACCGGCTTCGCCGGTCTCCTTCCGTCCGGTGAGGGCTTTCCTGTAATACGGTTCGATCGCCTCGAGAGCTTTCAACATGCCCACACTGGCGTCAAGCTTCTGCCCGGTTCCCGTATGCGATCCTACCCGCAGCGCATTTATCTTCCTGAATTCAAGGGGATCAACACCGAGCTCCTGGGCCATGAGATCCATCTGAGACTCGTAGGCCACGGCCATCTGGGGCGCCCCAAATCCGCGCATGGCACCTGCCACCGGATTGTTTGTGTACACGCAGAGGCACTCCACCTCCACATCTTCCCATTCATACGGACCCGTGGCATGTACCGCGGCCCGCATCGCAACGGCCATACCATAGGAAGCGTACGCGCCTGTATCGCAGACACAGCGCGCCCTCAGAGCTGTAACCTTCCCGTCTTCTCCCGCACCGGTCTCCATTTCGATCCGGAAGGGGTGACGCTTGGTGGTCGAAAGAAATGACTCTTCCCTCGTATAAACGAGTCTTACCGGACGTTTGAAATGGTGCAGGGCGAGCCCGATGAATCCCTGGGTGGAAAGATCCAGTTTTGAGCCGAATCCGCCGCCCGTGTTCTGCTGAATGACACGTACCTGCTCGGGCCGAAGCCCCAGGAGACGGCAGACATCCTGCCGATCGTAATGGGGGTTCTGGGTGGAAGCATAGATTACCAGCGTTCCATCCTGATCCACATATCCGGTCCCGGCGTCCGGTTCCAGGCAGCAGTGCTCCAGGAACGGCGTCCGATAGCGGCGTTTCACCCTTACCCGGCTTTTGGCGAACCCCTTCGCAACGTCGCCTTTTCGGAGGGACCTGCGATAGAGCAGATTTCCTTGTTCATGGACCCTCGGGGCACCCTGTTTCAACGCCTCTTCAGGGTCGAATACGGCATCCAGGGGATCATACTCGACACAAACGGCCTCGACAGCCTTCTCGGCTGCCCGTCCATCTTCAGCCGCGACCAGCGCAATTGCCTCCCCCAGGAAACGGACACGCTCTTGGGCCAGCAGCGGCTGGTCCTTCTGTATAAGTCCATAGAGATTTTCTCCCGGGATGTCCCTTGCCGTGAGAACGCCGACAACACCGGGCACCTTGAGTCCCCCGGTGATGTCGAGACGACGGATTCGGGCATGGGAAATCGTGCTCCGAACCACCCGCAATACCAGGTGACCTTTGCGTGGCATATCCCCGCTGAAACGGGAACGCCCCAGTGCAAGATCCTCTGCTCCTATTTTCGGAATGACGGTGCTGATCCGCCTGTGGGAAGACATAATTCCTGGTTCTCTTTGACCCTAAAGCATTACTTCGTCGAGTTCCTTGACGATCTTGATTCCCTTCTCCTTCATTTCCTGCAACGCGGCCTCCGTTGTATCGGGCGCCACCCCTTTGGACAGCTCCTCCACCACGGTCACTTTGTACCCGTTATTTAGCGCATCCATGGCGGTTGCCTTTACGCAATAATCCGTAGCAATCCCGTAGACAACGAGTCTTGTAATGCCGTTCCGCTTGAGAATTTGGTCCATCTCTGTCTTCACCCCGCCATCGTCCTGAAATCCGGAGTAGCTGTCATATTCGGGGTCCTTTCCCTTTTTCACAACAGCCAGGAAGAGGTTGTTGTCCACAAGCACTCTCGCGTTCCGGGTCCCCTGGACGCAATGAGGGGGCCACAGCACCTGGGTTCTTCCATTGATCTTTATGACTTCAAACGCTTTTCTTCCCGGATGATTGGTATGGAATGACACATGATCGGCTGGATGCCAATCCTGGGTCCCGAACGCAAGGAGTCCTTTCCCGACCAATTCCTTTGTCGCGTTCTGTACCTTCATTACGAAGGCCTGATTCGTTCCCGGTGCTGCAAGGGATCCCTGCTTCCACGTGGTAAAATCCCCCTGCACATCCACCACGATTACCCCGACCTTTTTTTCTGCCAAAAAGACATCTTCTGAGCCCATCAGAAATACACCCCTCTCACCCCAGTGCCCGCAAAAGAAGGCTATACCCAGCGGGCTGTCACGGTTTTCTCATCCATGAACATCCGCATGGAGGCCATCCTCGACTTGGCGGTTCCCA
>CAZEGG010000427.1:0-2715 GCA_964511755.1 uncultured Desulfobacteraceae bacterium
CAGGATTCCCCCAGGACGGCCCAATCCGTCAATACCGCCTCGGAGTGCACATGGCATCCGTCCCCGAGGAGGAACCTTTTCGTTCCGGTGAAGACCCGGTTGACATCAAGGTAGGAGGAAAGCGTGCCGATGTCGTGCCAGAGGTGTCCTTCTGAAAGGAACCCATGGATCTGTTTTCCCGAAATAATCAGCTTTCTGTAATGGTCGATGACGCTGGAGAAACGGTCTGGGGGAATACCGGCCAGGGCCTCCGGACTGATGATGTGAATACCGGTAAATGCCAGTCTCCCAGGGACATTTTGTTCTCCTATGTCGTATACATTCTGGCGGGAGTCAAGGAGGATTTGATTGAAGGGTTCCTGGGAATGGAGTATCAGGGTTGCTAAGGCGCCCGATGTCAAATGTGCTGCATAGGCGGCGCCCAGGTCGACGTCTGTGAGAATATCACCGTTCATGACGATAAAGGGGTCCTCATCCCAGAAATCAGACACATTGCGGATTCCTCCGCCGGTTCCCAGGATCTCCCGTTCCAGCCTCACATGGACGGGGATTTGGAAACGTTCGCCTTGACGCACATGATCCAGAAGCTGTCCCGGGAGATGATGGGCATTGACAATGATCTCCGTTACCCCGTAAGATTCAAGATACTCAATGTTCCGGTCCAGAAGAGGGCGATTGCCCACGGGCATGAGGGCTTTCGGACAGCGTTCCGTGAGGGGTCTGAGCCGGGTGCCGAGCCCGGCTGCGAGGATCATGGCCTTCATAGAGCTCCTTTTTTTCGTTGCAAATAGCTTATTCTCATTATACACCAATCTGCAATATGTCAATTAAGGAAGCGTCCCAAGTGAATCCGTCTCTTGATCTCAATTCCCTGAATACGAGGATCGGCCGGTTGTTCATGGCCGGCATACCCGGACCGGACCTCGATGCGCAAACGGAAGACCTCATACGCAACTGGGGCCTGGGAGGGGTGATTCTTTTCTCGAGAAATATCGAGGACCCTGTTCAAGTGGCTGCGTTGTGTGGAGCCCTCCAGAAGTGTTCTCACCGGTACAATGAAATTCCCCTGTTTCTGGCGGTAGACCAGGAAGGTGGGAGGGTGGCCCGTCTCAGGGCGCCGTTTGAAGAGTTTCCCGGCCAGACCGCCATCGGCCAGGCAGAGGATCCGGTGAAGGCTGCCCTGGAATTCGCGCGAGTGACGGCCGATGAAATGGGGATGGTCGGCCTGAATATGAATCTGACCCCTGTGCTGGATGTGCCGAGGGGGGCTCCTGAAAAGCACCTGCAAGGACGCACGTTCAGTGAGGATCCGAAGCTGGTGGCGCTGCTGGGTCGTACTGTGATCAGGGAACTCCAGAAAGACGGGATCATGGCGGTGGGGAAACATTTCCCCGGGCTGGGCGGCGCGGACCGGGATCCCCACAAGAGACTTCCGCAAATTTCCCTGAGCGGGGAAGACATGGAGGCTGTTGATATCCCTCCTTTCAAGGCCGCAGTGGATGCCGGAGTTGCCGGCATCATGAGTTCCCATGCCCTCTATCCTTCCTTGGATCCGGAGAACCCTGCAACGCTTTCCAGCCGGATTTTGACCGGACTTCTGAGAGAACGTCTACGATTTCAGGGCCTCATCATCACGGACGATCTGGAGATGGGCGCTATTTCCCGGGGAACCGGGGTTGTGGACGGAGCCGTTGAGGCCTTCAAAGCGGGGGCGGACATCCTCCTCATATGCGCGGATCAGGAGCAACTTCTCAAGAGTATGGAACAGTTCAGAAATATGGTTATTATGGGCCAAATAGACCCCGGAAGGTTCCGCGGGTCACTTGATCGCATAGCGGGAGCAAAAAAACGGTTCCTGAAAAGGATGAAGGCCGTTTCCCTGGAAGAGGTCCGTACCCATTTCCTGTCACGATAGACGTCAGGCTCCTGATTCCCTTTTTTGCTTGAAAAGGGGCGTCTGATTAGCTTATGTATCAAGTTCGGCTGTCGGCCGGCTGATAGAATCGAGGTGAAACGTTGTGAAAATTGCCATTAGTGGAAAGGGAGGGGTGGGAAAAACGACCTTTGCGTCCTTTCTGGTGAGGAGTCTTGCGGACAGGGGGAAAAGGGTTCTGGCCATTGACGCCGATCCCGATGCCAACCTGGCACAGGCCCTGGGAGTCAAGAAGAGCGAAGATATCGTCCCCATCTCCCAGATGAAAGAACTCATCGAGGAGCGGACAGAAGCCAAGGTGGGCGCCATGGGATCGTTTTTCAAACTGAACCCGAAAGTGGACGACCTTCCTGAAAAGCTGTCCGTGGACGCAAACGGCGTCAAAGTCATGGTGATGGGCGGGGTCAAGACCGGGGGGGGCGGTTGCGTGTGCCCGGAGAGCGTTCTTCTCAAGAACCTGGTAAGGCATATTGTCCTCGCCCGGGACGAGGTAGTGGTACTGGACATGGAGGCTGGTCTTGAACATATGGGCAGGGGCACGGCCATGGCTGTGAATCGTCTCATCGTGGTGGTAGAGCCGGGCAGGAGAAGCATTGAAACGGCCCACCAGATCCGCAGGCTTGCAGCCGATATAGGGCTCAAGAATCTGAGTCTCGTAGGCAACAAGATCAGGTCTGACAGGGACAGGGAGTTTCTCCTGAAGGAGATGCCTGATTTCGATTTCTTAGGGTTTATCCCCTTCCGGAGCGAGATCCTTGATGCTGATCTGGATGGAAGGCCGC
>CAZEGG010000428.1:0-2706 GCA_964511755.1 uncultured Desulfobacteraceae bacterium
CCAGTGTCCTGTTCAGCCTGTGACGTTCACGGAGTTGTTGTTGCTCAAAAGTGAGGACAGTGTTACGCGCATTCTGAGCAGCCATTTTGGCTGCGTTTACCTCCAGTACCGTCTTTAATCCCAGGGAAAAGGCCTTTTTCATGGTTTGCAGATTCTCGTTCAACTGCCTCTCCGTCTTCTTGGCCAAGATCAACTGTTTTTGTATGAACAGCAGGCGATAGACGTCCAGCCTGGCGGCCTGGGCAACCTGCCATTCCTGCCATGCGACCTGGAGATCTACGGAGGCAGCGTGTCGTCGGGCAGCATTCAGTCGTGCCCCCCGCGATATGAGAGAAGAAAAGTCCCATCCCAGACCAAGGCCGAAAGCGTTGACCGTCCCGTTGGTGCTGCCTCCGGTAGGCACATCAAGACTCAAGGAGATCTGGGGGTTGGGGAGGATCCCCGCCTGGAAGACCTGGGCTTCGGCGAGCCCCTTTTGATCTCTGACAGCGCGGAGTTCCGGATTCACGAGCACCGCTAGAACGCCTGCCTCATCCGGTGACAGACCGTCCCGATCATTAAACCGAACCGGTTTCAAAATAGGGTGTTTGATGTTTTTTGCCAGAATGCGGATATCAGCCATAGCCAGCGGCTGCAGCTGCCTTGACACGGCGGAAGGATCGAGCGGCATTCGATGGTACTTCGCACACCCTTCCAGCATTGCCAGAGTCAGGCCGAGCAGCAGAAACATTTTTTTCATTCCTCTATTCCTCTCAGCTTTTCGCATCACGGACGGATGCTTTTCCTTTTCCTCAATGCCGCAATCGAGTGCGGATTCCTGCGGACAACCCGAACAGTGCCAGGAGGATCAAGGGTTCCCCGATTGCCACGGGCAGCACGCGGCCTGACGCCAGTGTGGGCTTGGGCAGGACATCAAAAGGGATAAGATCACTCACGGTTGGCTTGTTTTCTTGAGGATTAACCACGGTAAGAGCCACACCGAACCGGCCGGCTCTGATCAATCGCATGGACCAGTCCCGAGCGCTTGTCTCACCCGGCGCCAGCTGCTCGATTCGGGTGGCCTTTTGGGCGGACCAGTCTTCCAGGTCCATGGGATGTTCGTGTCCGGGTTTCAATGACACCAGCGAGAGATACACCACAAGCCCCTGCAAATTTTGGCGGCCGGTGTTACTCACTGATCCTTTGAAGACAGGGTTGTCCCCCATCCTCAAAATTCCCGGCGGGCCGTTGATCTCCACATGCACGGACGATGGTACCTTTGCTCGACTATTCGTTGCCGAAACGAATAAGAGGATCGTCAAAAAAGTGAGGATCAGCAGGAAGTGCTTTTTCATAATTCGATCCTCCTTGTCGCCAGATGCAGAAACCACATTACGGCGCCGGCGTAACACAGCAGTACACCAAGAGGCAGAATCTGAGACAAGATCCCTTGACTGTCCACCACTACGCTGTCAAGCATGTTCAGGGAAGCTCCGAATGGATTTATCATATCCATGAATCGGCCCACGGTGCTCTGTCTTAATGAGGGACCCATGACAATCGGACTGCCTGAGAGCAGGAAAAGGGTACGACCGAAAGTACTCCTTTGAGGGTATTCATACGGGTTGACAAGGCCAGGGTGAATCCGCCGAAAATCAGAACCAGCAGAGTCCCGGCGAGAAAAAGGTATCGAAAGGCCGACCAGAGACTCTGACCGGCACTTCCAACAGCCCAGAGATAGGGGGCGGACAGAAGAAAGACAGTGAACCACGACAAAATCATTCCAGCCAGCTTGGCTATTGCTACGTTTTCTGCGCCGATAGGCGTTATGAGCAAGGTTTCCAGCGTCTCTCGCTCTCGCTCCCCTGCGAATCCGTCACTTCCCCGGATGACGGCGACCAAAACGGACAACGCGATAACAATACCGGCCATCATGTACACCGCCTGAGCATTGTCCAGCAGACTCAGTTCCGTGTTGCTTACAAGCAGAAGCGAAAAGACACTCAGGATCCCGCATTCCACCAGGTAAGACACTGCTCCCCGGAACGAAAAGATTTCTTCTGCACATTCCATCTGTATCAAAGGGCTGAAGTGTCTCATGGTTTTCTCTCGCCTCCGGTATAGGCCAGGTATATGGACTCAAGACTGTTTTCCATCTCTATGGCTTCTGCTACCGGTATTCCGTTTTGCACTAAAGACTTGATGGCGTCCTCAGGTCTTATTTCTTCAATGGTACAGATGAACCAGTTCCCAGCCTCCTCTTGAACGGTGATCCCGGGAAGATTCCAATGACCGGAAGTCCTGTCTTCTCCTTCCACGCGAAACCGGTACCGAAGCGATTTCCCGCTAGAGGGTCCGAAAAGAGGTCCTTCGTACTGAATTCTTGAGTGACAGAGGATGGCGATACGGTTACAGAGCCGCTCCACATCATCCAGAATATAGGTGGAAATAACCACCGTCATGCCTCTTTCCCGATTAAGATGCAGCAGGAGATCGTGAATCTCTCTCCTTCCCTTAGGGTCCAGACCGTTCGTGGGTTCGTCCAGAAAGAGGACCTCCGGATCATTGAGCAGGGAACGGGCAAGACCGAGACGCTGTTTCATACCTCGCGAAAAGGTTCGGATCGGCCGGCGGTCGGCGGAATCCAAACCCACCTGCTCCATATGCATGCGGCAATCTGTCGGTGAAAGATCCAGCCCGTACAACTGCCCAAAAAACTGCAAGTAG
>CAZEGG010000429.1:0-2680 GCA_964511755.1 uncultured Desulfobacteraceae bacterium
CTTCCCTGCCGATCAAGGCTTGTCCTATGGGAGAGGTGACGGATATTCTTCCCTGTTCCGGATTGGATTCATACGGTCCGACAAGCTGGTAGGCCTTCTCTTCTTCCGTAGCGATGTTGTACACGGTGACGGTCCTGCCGAAGACGGCCCGGTCCGTGGGGCCGTTGTCAGGCTCAATGATTTCGGCGTTTCCGAGAGCCATTTTCAATTCATTGATTCTTCCTTCCAGAAAGGACTGCCGCTCTTTTGCTGCATGGTATTCGGCATTTTCGCTGATGTCTCCATGGCTCCTGGCCTCTTCGATTGCCCGGATGTTCTTGGGGCGTTCCACGTTCAACAATTGCGTAAGTTCCTTCTTGAGCTTCGCAAAACCATCTTTTGTGATAGGAATCCTCTCCATTATCGAACTCACCTCTCAACAAAAAAATGTCGCCCATGCCGCCGGAAGGCGAATCATAGGCTTCAAAAAAATCATACCACTATCTTCTGCTATTTTCCAGACCAAAAAATCTGGTTCATCCGGTTATTGCGAACTCTGAAGTTCCGGAATGGGCTTTGTGCCAGCCTTTAAGTACCCAAAAACCGGATGAACCGAAAGTTTTATATCAGGCCGATAGAAAACTCCATTCTGCCGGGGACCGCCTTCATGCTCCGAGACCCAGGAGGCCTCCTCCCTTGGAAATAAGCAAGGCGACGATATACGCCGTCACCAGGTTGAAACCGATAGAAAAAGCGGCCCACCGCCAGGAGCTCTCTTTGCTCATAATAAGAACCGTGGCAAAACACGGTACGTACAGCATAATGAAGACGAGGAGGGTAAACGCCATAAGAGGATTCCAGTGGGAATCGTTCTTCAACCTCTGCGACAGGGAATCGGCAGATTCCGGATCGATCTCCCCCAGGGAATAGGCCGTACCCAATGTGGAAACCACGACTTCTTTGGCGGCAAAGCCCCCCACAAGGGCTATATTAATCCGGTAGTCGAACCCCAAAGGACGCGTCACTACTTCCAGGGCACGCCCCATCCATCCTGCCACGGTTCGATCCAGCATGGCCTGCTGTCTCCGAGCCGTCATTTCATGCATCCCTTTTCGCAATTGAACATACTGCTCTGCAACTGCCAGGTTCGCTTTATCATGGATTGCCGCGGTGCCCTTCCCCTGTTCAATGCTGACGGCCGTGCGGACCACGGGGAAAAGAGGGCTCTCTTCCAGCCCGGCCAAAGCCGCATCATCCGACTCCCGCAGGGCCCGGCGATATTGTGCATAGAGGCTGTCGAGGCGTTCAAGTCCCTCCCGGCCTCCAATTGATTCTTTGACCTGTGGAGATGCGAGAAAAGCGCTTTCAAGCCCGGACTCCCGCCCCGCGAAGGCCGCCATCTGTTTCTCTGAAAGACCCGGAAAAGTCATCATGGCCCAGAGGACAATGGATATCCCCAGGATAATGGTCCCCGCCTTCTTTATGTACTGCCAGGTCCTTTCCCAAGAGTGAATGAGCAGTCCCTTTATGGTGGGCACCCTGTACGGGGGCAGTTCCATGACAAACGGTGTCTTGGGTCCTTTCAAAATTGTGGCCCGGATGATCTTGGCCGCAAAGAGTGCAAAAGCCCAGGAGAGCATGGTAAGAATAAAGAGCATACGCGCCCGGTTCCGGGGGAAAAACGCCGCGATGAGGACCGCATATACGGGCAGCTTCGCGCCGCAATTCATGAAAGGCACGACCAGCAGGGTGGCGATCCTCTCTTTCGGGTCTCTCAGGGTCCTGGTGGCCAGGACACCGGGCACCGCGCAACCTCCTGAAATTCCGCCGCTCACTATCAAGGCCATAACGGAATTCCCGTGCAGTCCGAACCACCGCAACACCCGGTCGAGCATATAGGCCACCCTGGCCATGTACCCCGAATCTTCCATCACGGCAATGGCGAGAAACATGAACAGGATCAACGGCACAAAACCCAGAACCCCCCCCATGCCGTCGATAACACCCGAGACGAGAAGGGACTGGAGGTACCCGGCGGGAATCACCAGACAGACCCCCTTTTTCACCAGGCCAAAAAGACTCTCAAGCCAGTTAACCGGTGCTTCGCTGACGTAAAAGGTGACGCTGTAGATCCCATACAGGACAAGGATCATGATGAGGGGCCCGAGCACTCGGTTTGTCAGAACCCTGTCGATCTGGTCCGAAAGGTTCAGGCGCGATTCAACCCTCCTCTTGAGACATTTCTTGGTGATCCCGGCGATATATCCGTAACGGTAATCCGCGATGATTCCCTCGGGTTCCTCCTCGAGTGTGGACATCAAATGTTTTGCTGTTCTGGTACAGACATTTTCGATTTCCGGCCCAGGCCCCATCTCTCTCTCGAGAAATCCAAGGACCTGGCTGTCGCCTTCAAGGCATTTGATCGCCAGCCACCGGAGCGGATACTTACCCCCGGCTGCCAGGCCCGAGCGGAGGAGGTCCTCTATTTCCCCGATACTTTGGTCAACATCCCTCCCATAGGTAATGACAGCAGGCTCCCATTCCCTCGATTCGGTACCAAATTCAACGACCTTGTCCATGAGGGACTCTATGCCTTTACTCGATCTCGCCACCATGGGCACAACAGGAACACCCATCAAGCGGGAAAGTTCTTCCGGATCGATGCTGATACCCCTCGATTCCGCCAGATCCATCATGTTGA
>CAZEGG010000430.1:0-2675 GCA_964511755.1 uncultured Desulfobacteraceae bacterium
TCGAGCTTCACGGCCGCCTCAGTACCTATGATCGGGCTATTTCCATCGTGCTCAAGGACCGAAACGTGGATGTCCTCTTCATCCACTATGTCTCGGGATTCGATGGAAAGTCTCTGGATCTTTCGGCCCTCAAAAAGCGGGCCGATGAGCACGGGAAAAAGGTCATTTTCTGGAACCTGGGTCACCGGGAACCGACCATGACCTTTCAACTGCAGGCGCAGGCCGATGGGATTGAGTCCTACGGGGAGCTTTCGAGAGCTGTGGAGTGTCTTGCTGCAGCAGCACGATACAGAGAAAAGAAGCATCGGAAAAGGCTTCCTTCCTGAGTGTAACCAGGGGAGATTCATGCGGTTAGGCTGTGTGGAGGGAGACTCACAGGCCGAGGTAGGTCTTGCGGATGACCTCGTCTTCCAGCAAGTGGGCACCGGTCCCCTCGGCGATGATCTTGCCCGAGGAGAGAACGTAATTCCGAGCGGTCATTTCGAAGACCGCACCGATCTCCTGCTCCACCAGGAGCATGGTGATCCCGAGCCGGGCGATTTCCGCGATCTTCCTGAAGACATCCTTTCTCAGTTTGGGGGAGAGACCCGTTGAGGGTTCGTCAATGCAGAGGAGCCTTGGCTCGGACATCATCGATCTGCCGATGGCGAGCATCTGCTGCTCCCCGCCTGAAAGTTTTCCTGAGATCTGGTCGGACCGATTTTTAAGCACCGGAAACAAGGCGTAGACTTTTTCGAGGTTTTCCCGGATCTTTTGCTTGTCTTTGATCAGGTACGCGCCGGCACGAAGGTTTTCCTGGACCGTCATTTCCCGGAAAGGCCTCCTCCTCTCAGGACAGTGAATCAGTCCTCTTTTGGTAATCTCATAGGCCGGGACCCGATCTATTCTCTCCCCGGCAAAGGTGATCGTGCCCTCAAGGGTGATGTCTCCCTGGGTGGATCTCCGGGTGATCTCCCGCTCCCAGGCCACCAGCCCCGTAATCGCCCTGAGAAGGGTTGATTTTCCGGCGCCGTTCGGACCCACGAGTCCGACCAGCTCCCCTTCATCCACGCCCATGCTCAGGTCGTTGATGAGCATGGCCTTGTCATAGCAAACGGTCAGATTGGCGACTTCCAGCAGCAACTCTATATGCCTCCTTCCCCAAGGTACGCCTCGATCACTTGCGGGTTGTTTACTACTTCCAGGGGTGCGCCGTCTGCGATGAGGGTGCCGAAATTGAGGACGATAATCCGGTCCACGATCTTCATGAGTTGTTGGAGCTTGTGTTCTACGATGATCAGGGCCGGACCCTCGCTGTGCAGGCGGCCGAACCGCCCCCCCTTATGAAGGCGTTTAATGGATTTGGCCATGAGTTCCGTCTCACTCGGGCTCAACCCTCCGAAGGGTTCGTCGAGAAGCAGCAGTTCGGGTTCCGTGGCAATGGCACGGGCCACCTCCAGGCGTTTGAGATCCCCCTGGGAGAGGGTGGAGGCCCTTTCCAATGACATGTCGGAGATCCCCGCGAATTCCAGGGCGTCCATGGCCTTGGCTTCGACTTTTTTTACCCATTCCCCTCTCTTCATGGCCCTTGGGGAAAGGCATGAAACCATGACGTTGGCGATGATGGGCAGGCGGCGGAACGGCCGCATATTCTGGAAAGTGGAAGCAATCCCCATGTTCACTATGTTCCAGGTCTTCAGTCCCACGATGTCCTTTCCCTTGAAACGCACGGTCCCTTCGCTGGGTTTGAGAATACCGTTTATGAGCCGCAGCAGGGTGGTCTTGCCCGCCCCGTTCGGACCGATCAGCCCCACGATTTCCTTCCGTTCCATATGAAACCGAACTGCGTTGACGGCGCGGAGGCCGCCGAAGTCCTTGCTCAGCGAGTTCACTTCGAGGAAGGGTGCAGCCATTTCACTCTTCCTCCGCTTCTTCCCTGAGCTCACGGCGGGAGATCTTGCCCACGTCGGTCTTGGGCAATTCTCCCCTGAACTCGATAATCTTGGGCACCTTGTAGTGGGCCAGGTTTTCTTTGCAGAAACCGATAATATCCTCTTCCGATATCTTTCCCCTGGCATCGCTTTCCAGGACCACGTATGCCTTGATCACGTTGCCCACTTTGGGATCAGGCACGCCCACGACTCCCGCGGCTTTGATCTTGGGATGCTGATAGAGGACTTCTTCAACGTGCCTGGCGAAAACGGAATACCCCTTATGTTTTATGAGGTCCCGTTTCCGGTCGAAAAAGTGAAAGTAACCTTCTTCGTCCATACTCACGAGATCCCCGGTTCGCAGCCACTTTTCACCGTCTATCTCCAGGAAGCTCTCGGCCGTTCCTTCCGGCCGCTTCCAGTATTCTCGCATAATGTTGGGACCGTTCAGGATCAATTCCCCCACCTCGCCGACCGGTATGAAATCCGTTCCGGCATGGTCGATGATCGCCGCCTTCATCCCTGGAATGGGAACGCCGAAAGAACCCTTTTTGGGCCTGTTAATGGGGCTGGAATGGCTGACTGCAGTGGTTTCGGTCATACCGTAGCCTTCAAAGATCCTGGAACCGGTTCTCTGCTCCCATGCGGTAATAGTGGAATCGTGAAGGGTGTCTGCGCCGCAGACGATGAGTTTCAGTTTTTTCCAGTTGACCCGATCCGTCTTCTCGTAGTCCTTCAGGTACTCGAACATGGTCGGGACTCCGT
>CAZEGG010000431.1:0-2668 GCA_964511755.1 uncultured Desulfobacteraceae bacterium
GAGGGCAGAGGATGGCGCACACCATTGCGAAGCCGGCAGTCACCAGCTTCCTGGATCTCACCGTTCATGACAAGAATATCGAGCTGAAAATGGAAGAACTGCAGGTCAGGGAGGGATCCCGGCTGGCCGGCACGAACCTGCTGGAATCGGGCATCAGGCAGGATCTGAATATCATCATCGTCGCCATCAGGAAGAGTGAGGGGGAGATGATATTTAATCCGTCGTCCCAGACCAGGATGGAAGAGGGAGACACCTTGATCGCCCTCGGGCTCATCCATGACCTTGAGGAACTCAAGCATATCCTCTCGGGAGCCGGGGCGAATCAGAGAAATCGTTTCCGGTAAATCTGCTGGGCAATTTTCAGGGCGGCAAGGTCGTCCACCCCCATCACTTCCCGTTCATCTTCGGCCTGTAAGTAGCCGACGGGTATTCCGTCGCGGTCCAGGTATTCCACCAGGTCGGTGATGAAATATTCTTCCACCTGTTCCGGTATGCCCCGGATTTCCTTCAGCACGCGATGCGGGTTCGAAGCCAGCCTGTCAAGGCAGGGGAGGAGGATCTCTCTGGTGACCGCGTAGATGCCGGAGTTACAGAGCCGCAGGGCTTCCCGGCTCTCCTCTGAAAAATCTTTCCAGTATTTCCATTCGATGATGCGTTTTACCTGATTTCCGGAAATATCGAGAACGCCGTACTGTTTCTTGTCAAGGGGCTGGAAGCCCAGGATCACCATGCGGACCCGTTCGAGCCCGCTTGCCAGGCGAAGATAGGTGTCCGGCAGAACAAGGGGAATATCACCCATTGTCAGGATGATGTTTTCGGTCGTGATTTTCCGGAGAAAATCCCGCGCTGCGAGCAGTGCCCCGCCTGTTCCATTGAGCGCGGGTTGATGGCAATAGGTGAGTCCCATTCCCTTTGTTGCCCGCATCACCTCCCTTTCGTCATGGTGGACGACAAGGGCCTTGGGACCCGGGGGAAGGCTCTGAAGGATGTGGAGGAGTATGGGGTCCCGGCCTCTGAACGGCGACTCATCCGGAATCAGGGGCAAGAGCGTCTTGTTCCCGCTGAACTCCTTCATCCGGCTTCCCCTGCCCGCCGCCAGTATTATGGATGCAATAGTGTTATTCTCCATTCATCTTCTCTGCCTTGCGCCTTACGCCCTGAGCCTCTCTCAGAGAGTAGCCGCGATCACTATCTTCTGTATCTGGCTGGTGCCTTCGTAAATCTGGGTGATCTTGGCATCCCGCATCATTCTCTCCACCGGGTAGTCTCTTACAAAACCGTAGCCCCCCAGGAGCTGAACTGCGTCCGTGGTCACCTTCATGGATGTTTCAGCCGCCAGCAGTTTTGCCATTGCCGAGTATCGAACGAGATCTTTAGGTACTCTCTCCATGTTCTTCGGCAATTTTTCAAAGAGTGAGGCTGCCTTGTACGTTATCTGCCGGGCGGCTTCGAGCGCAGTGGTCATATCTGCAAGCATCCACTGGAGTCCCTGATTGGAAAACAGGGGCTTTCCGAACTGGACCCGCTCTTTCGTGTACTGAAGAGCATAATCCAGAGCACCCTGTCCTATGCCCACGGCCTGGGCCGCCACGGGGATCCTCGTAATATCCAGGGTCTTCATGATAATGGGAAAGCCAGCACCTTCTCCATAGAGAATATTCCCGGAGGGGACCTTGACGTCTTCCAGGATCACCTCCACGGTTGAAGAAGCTCTCAGACCCATCTTTTTCTCTTTTTTCCCAATGCTCAACCCGGGTGCGCCCTTGTCGACGATGAAGACACTGGTCCCCTTGTGCCCGGGCATGCCGGAATCTGTTCTTGCGGCGATACAGATGACTTCGGCCACATCGGCGTGCGAGATAAATATCTTGGTGCCGTTCAGGATATAGGAATCGCCGTTTCTTTCCGCTTTTGTCCTTAAGCCGGAGACATCCGAGCCGGCGTTCGGTTCCGTCAGGCCGAAAGAGATCAGGTCCTCCCCGGTTGCCAGTTTGGGGAGGTAGCGATCTTTTTGCTCGTCGTTGCCTGCCAGGAAAATGGGGGTAGAGCCCAGTTCATGAACGAGGAGGATAACAGCGGTAGAAGCACAGACCTTGGCGATTTCCTCGATCCCCAGACACAAGGAAAAGAGGCCCATCTCCGAACCGCCGTACTTTTCGGGAAAATCCGCACCGAAAAGACCGTTTTCCCTGAGGACATTCACCATATCCCACGGAAATTTCTCTTCTTCGTCCCTGTGCTCCGCCCCGGCGGCGATCTGTTCCTTGGCAATACGGGCAACAGTATCCTTCAGCATGATTTGTTCTTCAGTCAGTTCGTAGGACATACCTGCTACTCCTTTCTGGATCTTCACGCACGTTTCTGCAAATGTGATCACATAATCCTTTCCTCAGAACGGTCACATCTATCGAAGCATGTTTTTACCACATAGGCTTTGGAGAGAAAAGCATTTTGGGGAGAGGACCGGCTGCCGGTTTTTTGTTGACTGGCGGGATCTGAATTGCTAAACTTAAACACAAAAGTAAATGTTTCTTGCAGGAACCGGATATTCAGGCTTCATCCTTTAATGACGCCCAACGGTCTTAAGCGGGCGACCTTGGTTGCCAGGCCGGCTTTGTGGACTACCCCCACCACCTGGGATACATCTTTGTAGGCATCTGGCATTTCC
>CAZEGG010000432.1:0-2666 GCA_964511755.1 uncultured Desulfobacteraceae bacterium
AGGGAATATTTGCTTCAAGGAGCCGGCGATACGGTTTTTCCCTGCGTGGATGATGAGTTTATCCGCATGTGGGTAGCTGACATGGAGTTTGCCACTCCTCCTGAAATCATCCAAGCTGTCAAAGAACGGCTGGACAGGAGAATTTTCGGCTATACCAAAGTGTTTGACCCGAACTATTACCTGTCTGTTTCCAATTGGACGCAGCGGCATTACCAATGGACCTTTGAAAAAGAGCATCTGGTAACGTCGCCCGGCATTATTCCCGCTTTGTATGAGTTGGTTGAATATATCTGCAAACCGGACGAAAAGGTATTGATCTTCACCCCGTCGTATGCTTACTTCAAACATGCGGCGGACTATAATCACCTTGAATTGGTGTGCTCCGACCTTATTAACCAGCAGGGCTACTACACGATGAACTTTGATGATCTGGATGCGAAGACAAAAGATGAAAAAGTATCCTTATGTATCTTCTGCAGCCCGCACAACCCATCCGGGAGAGTATGGATGCCGGAAGAATTGCAACGGTTTGGGAGCATTTGTCTTAAAAACGATGTGTGGATTATTTCGGATGAAATTCATTGTGATCTGCTGAGAAGCGGAAAGATTCATACTCCCCTGGCTAAACTCTTTCCGCAGTCGGACAGGATCATCACCTGCATGGGGACAAGCAAGACTTTTAATATGGCCGGGCTGATGTTCTCGAACATAATCATTCCCTCTCATGAAATCAGGGACATATGGAAGGTTCGCCACTATAGTTTGGAAAATCCGCTGAGTATTGCGGCAGCTCAGGCTGCTTACCAGTACGGTGATGAGTGGCTTGAACAATTAAAATGCTATTTAGATGGTAATCTTGCTTTTACCGAGCAATATCTTGAAACCTACCTGCCCAAAGCGGTATTTCGTATTCCCGAGGCTACTTATCTTGCATGGGTTGATATAGGGGCCTATCTGCCGGAAGAAGAAAACCTAACCTTGTATTTTGCGGGGAACGCCGGAGTGCTGTTGGAAGGTGGGAACATGTTTGTTGCCAATTCGGATGGTTATATTCGCCTCAACGTGGCGTGTCCGAGATCAGTCTTGGAAGAAGGCTTAAAAAGAATCTGCAAAGCACTCGAGTAGGATAGCAAGGAAGTTCATTATTCAACAATCCCTTTGCCAAACAGGGTCTCCACCTCTTCTGATTTATACCCAAGCTGTTCCAGCACCTCTCTCGTGTGGGCGCCCCTGGGCCTGCCCGGCTGAAGGACCTTTCCGGGCGTCCGAGAGAGTCTCGGGGCGGGGGCCGGCTGGAGCAGACCGTCCAGCTCCACCAGGAGGTCTCTTTCCCGGTTGTGCGGGTGGTCCCTGACCTCGTCCAGACCAAGGATGGGGGCCACGCAGGCATCCCCGCCTTCAAAAATCCCCATCCATTCCTCGCGTGTCCTGGTTCTGATCACTTCCGCGAACCGCTCCTTCATCTCCGGCCAGTGCGGCATGTCATACTGCTGCGGCAATGATGAAGGATCAACTCCCAGTCCGTCCAGGAATTCCTTGTAGAATCTCCCCTCAATAGCCCCTACTGCCAGAAATTCGCCGTCGGCAGTCTCGTACGTCTCATAGAAAGGCGCGCCTGAATCCAGGAGATTGGCGCCGATATCGAGGGTCATGAGATTGTTCGCCAGCAGACCGTAGAACAGGGTAATAAAGCTGGACGCGCCGTCCACCATGGCGGCATCCACCACCTGCCCTTTTCCGGATCGCTCCCTTTCAAAAAGGGCCAGCACGATGCCCAGAGCGCAGAGCATGCCCCCGCCTGCAAAATCGCCGAGGGTGTTGCAGGGAGGGAGCGGCTTTTCGCCCTTTCTGCGGAAAAGCGACAGCGCGCCCGACAAACCGATGTAATCGATATCGTGGCCCGCCATGCCGGCATACGGGCCTTTCTGCCCCCACCCCGTGAGACGGGCATAGACGATCCGGGGATTGAGCAGGAAGGCATCGTCGGGACCAAGGCCCAGCCCTTCCATGACGCCGGGCCGGTACGGTTCAATGAGGGCATCGGAATTCCTGATCATGTTTTTTATAATATCGATCCCTTCCCCTGTCTTGAGATTCACCCGCAGGGAGCGTTTTCCCCGATCGAAAGGATTCTTTGCCATCACATTGGGTATCTCGGGTCCCCCCTTGGAGAGACGGTCGACCACGACCACATCCGCCCCGAAATCGCCTAGGATCATTCCGCAGTAAGGGGAAGGCGCGAGACCCGCCATCTCGATCACTCTGATCCCACTCAAAGGTCTGTCCCGGTCGCCCCCGATCTCTCTCTTATCGCTCATCGGCGCACCCCTCATTTTCATTCTTTATCCATAGTCCCCGCAAATGTCTTTACCAGCACGCGACGGTTCCGTCGCAGCGCTTTTCCGTGCCTCCGTAGAGGCTGGTGCCGTCTGTAAATATTATCTGCCCCCGGCCAAATGATGACGAAGCCTCCTCCACATCGATGTCGTGCCCTCTTTTGATTAATTCTGATATTGTATCATCCCCCGCTTCGCGTTCAAGAGCAACCTTCACGCCTTCATCCCACATGAACCGCGGCGCATCCAGTGCCTCCTGGGGGTTCATACCAAGGTCGAGCATGTTAATGAGTACCTGCACATGGCCTTGAGGCTGCATGAAGCCGCCCA
>CAZEGG010000433.1:0-2659 GCA_964511755.1 uncultured Desulfobacteraceae bacterium
GCACAATCACGGCCCCGAATTCCGAGATTCCCCTCGCCCACATCATGATGCCGCCGGAAAGAATGGATCGCCAGCTCAGGGACAGGCTTACCCTGAAAAACACCTTCCACGGAGACGCCCCAAGGGTTCGGGCCACTCGTTCAAGCCTCGGGTCAAAAGAAAGGAACCCCTCTCTGGCTGCGTTTACCAGGAAAGGAAGGGACACAAAGGCCATGGCCAGGCTGATGCCCGCCTCCGTTCCCACGAAACTGACGCCCACCGATGCAAAGGCTTTGCCCACAAGAAATGCGCGGCCATAGACCATGAGCAGGGCAATACCGGCGGCCGTGTGGGGGATCATCACGGGAAGGTCTATTATCCCCTGGACGAGGCCTCTTCCCGGAAAGTGCCGGCGGGCAAGCATATACGCAAGAGGAATTCCGAACAGAGCGCAGACCAGCGTGGCCCACAGGGCACACCTGAGCGTCAACAGGATGGACCCCATGACTTCAGAATCGGTGACAGCGGCCTTGAGGACTGTTGGATCTGCGGCCAGGATCATTCTGAGCAGCGGAACCACGACGATCAGGAGCAGGACGGCACCCAAACCCCACATGGCGACCTTGAAGTTATTCAATCAGATAATCCTCATGCCTTACGCCGGCTTCTCGGTTGAGCCGGTTTTCCGGTTGACCTCGTCACTAAATCCATCTATTCCCACTGGCGACGCCTCAATTCTTTTCACTTCGTTTCGGTATTACTGGAAAGATCCCTTACCACTGAGTCACGGAGAACACTGAGCTAATTTTCTTTCACTTGCCGGGAGATACCGGCAAGTGAAAAGATCAGTCTTGTCTCAGACGGAAGCACCATTCCTTTTTCCAAAAGCGTGTCTTTTTTACCTATCGCCTTCTCCCGATGGGCAAAAAAACAAAATCCTCTGTGATCCCTGTGGCTCGGTGGTGAGCAAACCACGGGCTGAACATCCCGCCCTGCGCCTGTCTTTTCCATCCATCAGCGCGTGAGGGACTTCAGCGCGTCGGGAAGTTTCCCGACAACATCGGTTGCCTTGGCTGTCGGGAGAGGGGCCTGACCGTTTCGCTTCATGATCTCACGCCCCTCGGGCCCCAGAACAAAGGCCACGAATTGAATCGCCAGCTTGCGATGGGGTGCATTTTTCGGGATCGTGAGCCCGTAGACCATCGGCTTGCCCGTTTTCTTGATGAAGGTCCCGGGCGTCTTGCCGTTGATCTTGATGCCGGCTTCCTTGTAGAAGTCCGCGAACCGGGAAGTGCCCAGGTTTATCTGGTCCGGCAGCTGGACAAAGGGCATCTTGTGCTGCAGGCACACGGACTTGTAGATGAATACATAATCGAGCTGGCCGGCCTCGAGCAGGGCGATCAGGTCGGTCTCTTTGGGCCGCACGTTCCGCAAAGGACAATCTGCCTTCAGCTTTTCATAGAGCCCGGGAACCTTGTAGTACTTTTCCGCCAACTGCCAGACGAGCTGACTCCTGTACCCGCACGGATCCGTATTTGGATCGGAGTGGCCGTATTCAACGCCCTTCCGCAGGAGGATGCGGTACCAGTTTTGCCCGTTGATTTCGCCCGCATACTTTGAATCGTGCCTGTACATAATGGCCATCTCATTGGTGGCAAATGAGATATTCCATGACGCATACTTGGGGATCAGGAGATTTTCAATGACCGAGTAGTCGGCCGAAGCCATCACGTCACAGGGTTCGCCCAGTTCGGTAATCTTTCTGGCGCATGTTCTGGACCCTGCCGCCTCCCGGAGCACCTCCACCCCGGGGTGCTGTCGGGTGAAGGCCTCCCCCATCTCCTTGAAAGGAATGGAGAGGGACCCGGCATGAAATATAATGAGTTTCTGGTGCGACGCTGCATGCGCAGGGAGCGCCAGAAGAGCCATGCAAATCATGTTCGCCAGAAAGACAATGCCGCATTTTTTCAGTAAATCCGTTTTCATTATTTTTTCTCCTCCACTTCTTCCGCCTCCCGGGGAAAGACCATCTTCCCGCAGAGGTCCAGATCATATCCTTCAAGGCCTTCAGACAATTCATGGAACGCACCTTCGTGCAGAAGGCCGAGAAAAAGTTGAACTCCTTGATCGAAAAAACGATCTTTTGAAACGAGAAAATCAAACCGCTCCCACCGCCATGGGATAAAGTCAAGGTTCAGCATGCCCGCAACGGCGCGTATCCCCGGACCCGCGTCCGCCCTGCCGGAAAGGACTTCCAGGCCCACATCCAGATGACGGGAGACCTCGTTTTCGTAGCCTTTCACCTTGTCTCCCCTGATCCCTGCCTTTTCAAGCTTCATGTCAAGGAGCAGCCGGGTTCCCGTTCCTACGGGTCGATTGACGATGCGGACACCTTTGCCCGCCAGTTCATTTGCATCGTGAATAGCCTTTGGATTTCCTTTTTGCACCATGAGTCCCTGTTCTCGCCGGCAGAAATTGACTATCGCGGGCATTTGCTTAAATTCTTCCTGGGCAAAACCGAAGTTGTATTCCTCATCGCTTTCCTGCAGCAGGTGACTGGATGCCATGTGGCAGAGATTCCGCCGCAGCGCCCTGATTCCTCCCATGCTTCCCAGATTCCCGAACACAGCCAGGTGATCCGGGTATCGCTTGTTGAAAAACGAGACAGCCCTGTCGAGCA
>CAZEGG010000434.1:0-2658 GCA_964511755.1 uncultured Desulfobacteraceae bacterium
AGAAAATTTTGAAAGCCCTGGGCAAGATTTGAGGTGCAGCTATGACATTACGACCTTTTAAACATGTTGGCGCTGATTCCGTGGAGCGGGTCATCGCGGTTCTGGATGAATATGGCGAAAGAGCGAGGCCGGTCGCCGGCGGTACGGACATTCTCGGTGTGTTAAAGGAGAACAGCCGTCCCGGCTATCCGGAGGTTCTCATTGACCTGAAGCCCATTCCGGGTCTCGATACGGTTCAAGCGGAGGGAGACGGCCTCCGGATCGGGGCCCTTACCCGGTTGAGCACCCTCGCCGAACACCCGGTCGTCAAGGAAAAATATGAGATTCTCGCAGAAGCGGCTCGTTCGGTGGCCTCACCCCAATTGAGAAACATGGGCACGGTCGGGGGCAATATCTGCCAGGAGCCCCGCTGCTGGTATTACCGTTACCCGGAAAACCAATTCCATTGTTTCAGAAAGGACGGCGATACCTGTCCGGCCATGACCGGAGAAAACCGGTATCATTCCATATTCGGCGCAGCGGATCTGGGCCCCCCCGGGTGTGCCTCGGCATGTCCCGGCAGTATCGATATTCCCCTGTATATGAGCAAAATCCGGGGAGGACAAATCGCCGAGGCGGCCGATATCATTCTCGCCTGCAACCCCATTCCGGCCATAACCGGCCGCGCCTGCCCGCATTTCTGCGAGTCCGGATGCAATCGGCGGGATGCGGATGAATCGGTATCCGTGCGGGCCGTCGAACGCTCCATGGGCGACTATATCCTGGACCATGCCTCCGAGTTCCTTTTGCCTCCCGACCACGCCACGGGTAAATCGGTGGCCGTGATCGGATCGGGTCCCGGCGGATTGGCCGCTGCCTACTATTTGCGGAAGGCCGGCCACGAGGTGACGGTTTTCGAGAAGATGGCGGAAGCGGGAGGCATGCTGCGCTACGGCATTCCCCCCTACCGATTGCCGAAAGACCTTGTGGACAGGCAAGTGAAAGGTCTCGAAGGCATGGGTATTCGGTTCCGGTTGGGTGTGAACCTGGGAGAGGACATTACTCTGGAGAGCCTGAGGAAGGATTTCGACAGCGTGTTTATGGCGACGGGAACCTGGCTCCAGAAAGGTCTCGGAATACCCAAGGAAGAAATGCTCAACTCCGGGTTGGAATTTCTCATGGAAGTGAACCGGGGATCCAGGAAAAAGCCGGAGGGAAAAGTCCTGGTCATCGGGGGCGGCAACGTTGCCATGGACGTGGCCATAACGGCCGCCCGCCTGGGGGCTGATGAGGTCGTTGTAGCATGCCTGGAATCCCGTGAGGAAATGCCGGCTATCGAAGAGGAGATAGAAGAGGCCCTCAAGGAGAAGATTCGCCTGATGCCTTCCTGGGGTCCTCACCGCGTGATGGAGACAAAAGGGAAGTTGACCGGGATGGAATTTGTCCGGTGCACGTCGGTGTTCGATGAGGAACGTCGCTTCAGCCCGAAATTCGATTCCAGCGTGAAAGAGATGGTGGAAGCCGATACGGTCATGCTGGCTATCGGCCAGGCCGCTGATCTTTCCTATGTCGACGGCAGCGTCGCCGTCACACGCGGTCTGATCGTGGTCGACAAGGAAACCCAAAGCACGGATGTGGAGGGAGTCTTCTCCGGCGGTGATGCAACCACCGGCCCCGCTTCTATCATCGAAGCTATCGCTTCGGGGCGCAGAGCAGCCCAGGCCATTCATCTCCACCTCCAGGGAGAAGCCCTGTCGGAAGTATCGTCGGTTCCTGCCAAGAAGCCGTTCCTGCCGGTCAATGTGGAAGGTTTGAGCAGAGAGGAGCGTGCGACCATGCCGACAGTGCCTCTGTCCCAACGAAGCCTTGATCTCGAGGACAACCTTGGGCTGGATTGGAGCAGCACGGAACTGGAAGCCGGGCGGTGTCTGAATTGCGGCTGCGTGGCGGTAAACGCCTCTGATCTTGCGCCTGCATTGATCGCACTGGCGGCCAGGATAAAGACCTCACGGCGGACTATCGATGCACAGGATTTCTTTCATGCGGCACCGGGGAAATCGACGCTGCTGGATAACGATGAGCTGGTTCTGGAGATTGAGGTCCCCGAGCCGACAGCGGGAACGAGACAGAGATACTGGAAATACCGCCTCAGAAATTCCATCGATTTCCCTATCTGCGGTGTAGCCGCCATGTTTGTCATGGAAGGCAACCGGATCAAGGATGCCCGGATCGTTCTGGGGGCGGTGGCTCCGACGCCGGTCCGGTTGCAGGAGGTCGAAGCATTTCTGAAAGGGAAGACGGCTGGTGATGACCTGGCGGAAGCCGTCAATGACCTTTCTTTTCCGGGTATCGTCCCTCTCGCGAAGAACAGGTACAAGGTCCAGATGACGCGCGCGTTGCTGCGCAAGGCTATCTGGTCGCTGCTCCCGTAGTGCATGGATCCACAAATACGATGAGATACCCGAATTGAATAGTTGTCTTTACCGCGAAGGCGCAAAGTACGCAAAGAAAAGATTCTTTTCCCTTTCCGCTGAGGCGGCGGAAAGGGAAAAGAGACCTTCACGGGTCCAGAAGCCAGTCTCCCACGGGGGCCGGCAATGTTTCGCCGGGGTTACCCGTGCAGGCTCCTGTCCAGGGCCTTGAGGGAGGTTTCATACATGATTTCGGCCAGGGTCGGGT
>CAZEGG010000435.1:0-2652 GCA_964511755.1 uncultured Desulfobacteraceae bacterium
ACCATCAGAAAGGGGTGGAACGCACCGACCTCATTGCGGGGCTGTGCTATGCCATTGTACACAACTATCTGAACCGGGTAGTCGGGAAGAGAAAGATCGGTGAGAGGGTTATGTTTCTGGGGGGGCCTTCTTTGAACAAGGGTGTTGTCGCGGCATTCGAGGATGTTCTTGGGCGCGGCCTGATTGTCCCCCCGCACCGGGAAGTCCTGGGCGCTTATGGTGCTGCCATCAGCGTGCAGGAAAAGATGCAGTTTGAAAAGACGGAGAAGAGTACCTTCAGGGGCCTTGAGAGCGCCATACGGGACCGCATGGAGTACCGGGAAAAGACCTGCCACGCTGATCCGACCTGTCACAATGAATGCAAGCTGAAGATATACGATTTTGATGGCCGCCGCAGCGTGTGGGGTGGAGAATGCGGCCGTTATGAGGTGGTGAGAAGCAAGGGGACCAGAAAACAGAATTTCTTCCGCTTGCGACAGGAGATCTGGGAGACCTACCTGGCCGGGGTTTGCGAAGAACTGGGCGGTGATCCAATGATGGAAGTGGACGGCCGGCCCACGGTTGCATTGCAGAGGGCCCTCTATGGCCATCAGACGGCGATTTTTTGGGCCCACTTTTTTGATATGCTTGGACTGAGAATGGTGATGAGCCCTCCTACCAATGCGCAAATCTCTTTGAAGGGTATTGAATCCGTGATGGCGGAGACCTGCTATCCGGTCAAGGTGTCTTACGGGCATGTCAGGGAGCTGATGGAAAGGACTGCCTACCTCTTTCTTCCGAGCATAATCAATATGCACACACCGGTAGATTCGGAAATGGGTTTCTACTGCCCCATGAGCCAGAGCAATTCGTACATGATCCGGGCGGCTTTTCCTGTGGAAAGGTCCAGAATACTCAGTCCGGTGGTCCATTTCAAGTACGACCCCGAAATGCTGGCCCTGGAGATCTGGGAACAGATAGGACCGAAACTGCACAAGAGCAAAAGAGAAGTGCGAAAGGCCGTCTCCCACGCATTGGAAAGACAGCAACAATTCATGAAGGAACTCTCCAGAAAGGGGACAGAGATCCTGGAGGAAGTGAATGCCTTTGAGCCGGTGCTGCTGGTTACCGGGCGGCCTTATAATCTCTACGATGAACGGCTGAACCTGCGGCTGGGACAGAACCTGGCTAAACTGGGTCTGTATGCGCTTCCCATGGACTTTATTGATGTGTCCGGAGTCGACCTTTCCGATTTTCCGTCCATGTACTGGGGTCTTGGGGCCCAGATCCTGCGCACGGCGAAATTCGCCGCAGCCCATGAGAACTACTTCGGCCTCCACATAACCAATTTCAGCTGCGGAGCGGACTCCTTTATCGAACATTTTTACAAGCACATCATGGGAGAGAACCCCTATCTGATCCTGGAACTGGATGAGCACAGCGCCGTTGCCGGGGTGATGACCCGGCTTGAGGCGTATAAGAATGTCATCGATAACACCATGCAGAAGCTGCGGCGGGACGTGGAGAGGAAGGTCGGGCTGGCAAACTGATGTTTTAGAGAACAGTCGGGGAATGATCCGAAGGCGGGGAGTGGTGCCGCGGTCTTCAGCCTGAACAGCTAATCAGCTACGCCTTTGACGATGGGGAAAGACATGGAATCCAAGAAAGTGGTGAGTTTCAAATCGCTCAACGAGACGGTGGGCCGGTTCAATCCGAAGGAACGGATCTTTTTGATTCCTCAGATGAACAGGATAGGAGGGCATCTGCTGGCGGCGACTTTCCGGGGATTCGGTATCCAGGCAAAGGTTATGGAGACCTATGAAGGTCTCGATCTCGGGATGGAATATACCTCAGGGAAGGAGTGTTATCCCTGTCAGATCACCACAGGAGACATTCTCTATTTTATGAAGAGAGAGAAAGAGCGGCTGGGCGACGCGTTCAATCCGGATAATTACATTTACTTTATGCCGGAATCCAGCGGCCCCTGCCGGTTCGGCATGTACAATAAGTTCCAGAGAATAATACTGGATTCGCTCCCGGACCTGCATCGCCTGAAGATCGGGTCTCTCACTACGGATGATGGCTACTCCCTTTCAGGTATCATTGAGAATCAGCGGGTCAGTGATCTGAGACGCTCTTCCTATTTCTCCGTAGTGGTTGCAGATATCCTGGACCGGCTGCTTTGGAGGATACGGCCGTACGAAAAAGAACCAGGCATCACCGACGCCTTCATTGAGGAGTCGATGCACCGGATGGAGGATGTGTTCGAGAAATGCGGGCCCGGCAAGGAGTTCGATCGAATCCTGGATGAGATGGAGCATGTCATGCGGGAAGGCAGGGCACTTATGGATGAGGATATTCCAAGAAAACCGCTTATCGGCATGGTGGGCGAGATCTACGTGAGATCGCACGTACACGCCAACCAGGACCTCATTCGGGTGCTTGAACGGTATGGGGCGGAAGTGGTGAACGCATCGATCGCAGAGTGGATGAACTACACGTCCTATGACCGGTTGCGAGATGCCAAGATAGCCTTCCGACTGAGCATAAAGCAGCTCCGTTTCGGCCCCGTGAAGAAACACCTGAAGAGAATGCTGAATTTCGGGAGTGAACTCTCTTACCAGGAGTTCCGGCAGAAAAAGGTCTATGATCGGCTGGCATCACAGATCGGTA
>CAZEGG010000436.1:0-2638 GCA_964511755.1 uncultured Desulfobacteraceae bacterium
ACCGGCCACATAGTCGGTAGTAGTCATGTGATTCGTCAGAAAAAACATATTAAAAGTGTGCAATGCGGCGATATTGCCGCTACTCGAGGCCACGGTAATCGCTGCTCCGACCTTATTCATCAATCTCAGTTCCGGCGATTTCAGCGCGTAGGTCCTATCCAGGAAGTTCTTCCCGATGCCGCTTACGGAGTAGAAATAGACCGGGGAGGCAAAAATCAGCCCATCGGCTTTCAGTAATTTGGGATATATATCCTGCATGTCGTCTTTCAGTGAACAAACTCCGGTGCCCCTGCACTTAAGGCAAGCGATACAGGGTTCAATTCTCTTGGTCCTGAGAGACAGAAATTCGGTTCTGGCCCCGCATTCCCGTGATCCTTTCAAGGCTTCCCGAAGGAGAGTCTCTGAATTGCCGTTTCTTCGCGGACTGAAACAAATGCCGAGCACCTTCACTGCATTTCCTCCCGTAACCGGCCAATATCAAAAAGCCGGTCAAGCCACACCGCAGTCTGACACCACTTTTCGGTATCCGCCCAGGTGGCCGTGGAGAATCCGTTACCGTGATTGGATTACAGTCCGAACTGTGGACTGTCTCCGGGGACCTGCCCATTGTCTGCCATCCGCCTGGTCCCTCCCCTGACTCTTTCTGAAATCTTCCTTGAATACTCCCGGGTCTCCTTCGCGATTATCTTTTTTCTGGCGTCATCAATTCTCTGAGACGGACCCAAAACAACCAGGCCGGCCATAATCTTACCCTCGTGGTCGAATATGGGCGCGGCAAGCGCCATGACTCCGGGATCGATTTCCTCGTCGCTGATAGCGTATCCAACTTCCCGGATCGTCATGACCTGTTTTCGGAGTTCTTCCGGGTCGACGATTGTCTTCTCTGAGTACTTGACCAGTTCCTGTGTGCGTAAGAAATGATCTATTCTCTCTTCGGGCAGATGGGCGAGAAAAATCTTCCCCATCGCTCCGGCGTGCAGGGAGGTGCGGTGGCCTTTGCGCACTGAAAGGAGAACGCTCCCCTCCGTGTTCTCGGGCTCAACGGTCTCCAAGAACAGCGTGGAGTTCCCATCCATTACACTAATTCCTACTGTTTCTCCCAATCGATTCGCCAGTTCTTCCATATAAGGGCGGGCTATCCTATGAATTGCGATCCGGTTCTGGACGGCCGTACCCAGCTCAAAGAGTCTCATTCCGAGGCGGTATTTCCCCTGATTCCGGTCACGGTCGACCAGTCGGCATTCCCTCATGACGGACAGATACTTGTAGACCGAACTGCTGGGAAGCTTTAAAGATGCAGAGATCTCCGGTACTGACAGGGCGGTTTTCTCTTCCAACAAGTTGAGAATGCCAACGGCTCTCAGCAGGGACTTGAATTGTTTTTGCACAGGGGAAGATTCACGATCCTTTTTCATGACCCAATCCGCAAATATTTTTCCATTTTTCCTCCTGGAGCGATGACGAGAGAGAAACAACTATGTTTCCATTTGATGAATGAAATACCAAAGTTATTCACCTATCGCTTCATGCAGGGATTTGATGAGATTCCTGGCGCCGTTGACCAGCATGCCGACGTCGCCGCTTACCGCCAGATAGCGGTATCCCTCCGACGCCAGTCTGGCCGCCCGTTCAACAGTCCCCACAAACGCGCCCATAAACGTCCCGGTTCGCCTGGCAGCGGCTTCGATCTCGCGAACGCGCGCGGCCACCTCGGGATGGTCGAACTGCCCCGGATAGCCGAAATCAACGCTCAAATCCATCGGACCGATAAAAGCGACATCAAGTCCCTGCATCATTTCATCAATGGATTCATCGATCTCCCGGGTCTCGAACTGCCCGATCACAATGGAGCGGGCGTTTGAATCGTCCAGATACTGGGGGACAGGAACGACCCCGTACCCCGCCCACATATTGGCATTACCGACCGAGCGGCGGCCTTTTGGCGGGTAATTCATCATGGAATAAAGGTCTTGCGTATCGGTTCGGTTGCGCAGCCGGGGCATCTGAATGCCGAGGGCCCCTGCCTCCATGAGGCGGTTGACAACGCCCGGAGTCGGATCCGGAAGCCTGACAACCACCGGCAGCTTGACCGAAAAACAGGCCTTCAGAACCGTGCGAGCTTCCATCTCCGAAAGCTGGGCGTGTTCCATGTCGCAGATGACGAAATCAAAACCTGCCAAAGCAAGAATATCCACTACTTCAGGGCGGGGCAATTTTAAAAATGTTCCAAAGCAGGGCCTTTCAGCCATTTTTTGGCGGAGATCACGATGTCCTGAAAGTGCCTGGTTTACTGTCTCATTGTCAATAGAAGCCATTCTTTTTCCTCCATTTTTCCTCTCTTCACCGAGAATTCATTCAGTACCTCCAAGTCAAAGCCATGTATTCACTTCTTGGACGGCATCGGATAATCATCGGCATTAAGCACCCAGCCGGGCTTTTCTGAAAAGTCAAACCGCGGCGGGCAGAAAATATCAACCAGTTGATTGTTTTTTTCTCCAACTGCCCGGGTCGTATGGATCGCCGGAGGAGGAAGAACTGCCACAGAGGGCGTCCCGCAATATTCATGCTCATCATTCCGCCAGCTGTTCATGTTGATCCCCCAGGGATACCGCACATGATGCGTAAACTCCCCTTCCAG
>CAZEGG010000437.1:0-2635 GCA_964511755.1 uncultured Desulfobacteraceae bacterium
TTTCCACTCTCAGCACGAATCCCTTTATCTTTTCAGCTTTGAACAATTCCCGGGCGAATCCCTTTGCGTCTGCGGCGGTCTTGAAGCTGCCGCACAGTACCCGGTAGCGGGGAGATCCTTTTATATTGACTTCGTGGTAATACGCCGGGTAGCCTTTCCCGGTCAGCCGGTCGACGAATCCCTTTGCTTTTTCCCGAACGGCCAGCGATGCTATTTGTACCGTGTATTTCTCATCCGTATGGACCGAAGCGTGCTCTTGACCCGTCCCGTTTTTCACATTTGCATCACCGGAAGGAACCGGCCTCCCTGGTTTCTCTTTCCGGCTTTGAGGAAGTTGTTTCCTGGCCACTGCCTTCTTCTTTATTGAAAGATTTTCATAAAATGCCAGTTTCGGATCTTCAAAAGATTTCTCGGAAGCATCCGGTTTCGGTGAATCCTGGTGTCCTATCAAACCCTGGAGCTCTGCAATTCGAGCCTTCAGCACGGAAACGCTCTGCATGCCGTCAGGAACAAAACCGCGCCCCACGAATATCCCGAGGACAAATGTCCACGCCAGGAGGAAGAAGAGGCAAAGTGCCCAGAAAAGGGCCGCCTTTGCCGAGAGCTCAATCGCGTGTCCTCTTTTCCGGGTCTTGGGTGGTCTCTTTGATTTCTTCATAATTCCGTTTGCTATGTCATCTCTGGCTCGACGTCAAACGCTCCATGAAAGAGTGTATTTGAGTATTAAACCCCGGAAACGTGAATACTACAAGCTGAATACTTACATTTTTTCCGGGGCGTCGATGCCCATGAGATCGAGACCGGTTGCGATAATCTGCCTTACTCCCTTCGCGAGGAAGAGTCGCGCCAGGCTGAGGTCCGTGCGTTCCGAAACGATCCGGTGCTCCGGAATCTTGGTCCCCAGGTTGAAATATCGATGAAAAACCGCCGCGAAATCGGTCAAAAAATACGTCAGCCGGTGAGGTTCCAGGCTCTTGCATATGTCCGCAAGCAGACCGGGAAATTCCGCCATCATCCTTACGAGAGAGATTTCCTCCTCGAGGGTCAGCAGTGCAAGGAGACCGTCGGGGTTCCGGGGCACATGAAGTCCTTGCTCCTCTGCTTTTCTGAAGATACTGCAGGTTCGCGCGTGGGCATATTGCACATAATAAACAGGGTTTTCACTGTCCTGCTTTTTCACGCGATCAATGTCAAAATCCAGCGGCGAGTCATGGTGCTTCGTCAAGAATACGAAGCGCGCCGCATCCACTCCTACTTCATCGATGAGCTCTCTGAGCGTCACGTAAGAACCGGCGCGTTTGGACATGGTCATTTCTCTGCCACCCTTCCACAGCTTTACCAGCTGGATGAGCATCACGGAGAGCCATTCTCTTGAGATACCGTTCGCCTCCAGGGCGGCTTTCATTCGTGGAATGTAACCATGGTGGTCTGCTCCCCAGAGATTGATTACCCAGGAGAAACCCCTTCGCTTCTTGTCGAGATGGTAAGAGACATCCGATGCAAAGTAGGTAAGCTGTCCGTCGCGCTTCTTTAACACTCTGTCCTTGTCGTCACCAAAGGAGCTTGTCTTTATCCACAGTGCCCCTTCTTCCGTATAAAGGTAGCCCCCTTTTTCAAGCTCCTTGAAAGTTTCTTCTATCATCCCTTCCCGGTAAAGCCTTTTCTCGCTGAACCATGTGTCAAACGGCACCCTGAAAAGCTCCAGGTCCCTTTTGATTTCATGGAGCATCATTTCCTCTCCGACCCTGGCACAGGCGGAGACTGCTTCGTCTCGGTCCATCTTGGAAAGATCGACCTTTTCCACAACGGATCTTGCCAGCTCCGCCACATAGTCGCCACGGTAGCCGGAGTCGGGAAAAGGGTACTCCGGGTCGTCCATTTGCCGCCAGCGGCTGTAAATGGATTCGCCGAGCATCCTGATTTGCTCTCCGGCGTCATTGATGTAAAATTCACTGGAGACCTGATATCCGGAAAAGGAAAGGATACGGCTCAGAGTATCTCCCAGTGCGGCCCCTCTACCATGCCCCAGGTGCAGGGGACCTGTGGGGTTGGCGCTCACAAATTCAACCATCACCTTTGATCGTTGCCCCAGATCATTTCGGCCGTAATCGCGGCCCTGGGCGACCACCTCGCGGAGTACCTGATGCCATTGATCATGTTTTAGGGTGAAATTAATAAAGCCGGGCCCTGCAATATCAATGGCTTCGAATGCATTTTCGACCTGACGCAGCTGTTCCACGATAATGGCGGCAATTTCCCTTGGATTCTTTCTCTCCACCGGGCTCAATGCCATGGGCAGATTGGTAGCAAAGTGTCCGTGGTTCGAGTTCTTGGGGACCTCCACCACGTAATCAGGCGGGGGTGCTTCTTTCAGGAGGCCCTGTTCGACGCAGGCACGGAGCGTCGTATCGAGTATCTGTCGTAATTTGTTTTTCATTCTCTTGCTGTTCCACGGAGCAGTGCAAAATCGAATCCCGTTAGGCTAACCGATCTCGCGGGTGATATCAAGCACTATATGGGTCGAATTTTCGCCGCCCCACACCGGGAATTACAGATGATAGGTTGCTGGTGACCAGGGAGGTACAAAATCATTTGACTTTGTGTCTGAAGTTGTCTACTCTTCCACATTTGAGAA
>CAZEGG010000438.1:0-2632 GCA_964511755.1 uncultured Desulfobacteraceae bacterium
GATCTGGTCCTGACCGGGTTCATATATCAGTGGAGGGAAAGGCAGGGAAGCGCTTATGCAGTTACCCGGGCGGCCTCTGTAACCTTCGATCTTCATCTTGTGAGGTCGACAGACGGAAAGGTCGTCTGGAACGGAAAATTCGACAAGACCCAGCGTCCTCTTTCGGAGAATATCCTGGACCTGAAGACATTTCTTGGGGGAAAGGGCCGATGGATGACTGTAAAGAAACTCGCGTCTCTCGGACTTGATCGATTGCTGGCGGAGATGCCCTGACGGACTGGATCTGCCGATGCTGGTTATCCCTGCCATAGACCTCAAGGAAGGACGATGCGTGCGACTGAAACAAGGCGTTATGTCGGAGGAAACGGTTTTTTCAACCAGCCCTCAGGATATGGCTGCCCGATGGTACGAGGCCGGGGCCGAGCGAATTCATGTGGTTGATCTGGACGGCGCTTTGCACGGAAGGCCAAGGAATACGGAGAGCGTCAAGCAGATAGTGAAAGCCGTCCCCGTCCCTGTGCAACTGGGAGGAGGCATACGGGACAAGGACGCCGTGGAAGCCTATTTGGACCTGGGAATTTCTCAGGTTATCCTGGGGACCGCTGCGTGGATGAATCCGGTTTTTGTCAGAGAAATGTGCTCGGCGTTTCCCGGGAGGATCATTCTCGGCATTGATGCCAGGCAAGGACGTGTTGCGGTGGAAGGGTGGACAGAGGAAACAGACCTGGACCCGATTCAGATGGCCAGACAATTCGAAAAAGACGGTCTTCACGCACTGGTCTATACCGATATTTCCAGGGACGGCATGGGTACAGGCCCGAACCTGGATGCGACCGGGAGGCTGGCAAGGGCTGTTGATACGCCTGTTATTGCCTCCGGAGGTATCGGCGGACTTGAGGACGTAATGGAGGTCCTATCCCTGGAAAAAGACGGAGTGATGGGCGTAATAACGGGGAGAGCCTTGTACGACGGGCGTCTCGACCTTGCAAAGGCCATACAAGCGACAAAAAATCATCTTCGGGGGAGAATTTCCTTGACAAATAAGAGGGAAAAAGTAAACTAAAAGTTTGCGACAATTATTCTAGGAGAACTATGTCTCTGAACCAGAAGATCGCCGATGATCTCAAGAATGCCATGAAGAAAAGAGATTCTTTCCGTCTTGCGTGCCTGAGGATGCTCAAGTCATCCATAAAGAACAAGCAGGTTGAATTGGGGCGGGAACTGGAGGATGAAGAAATACACAAGGTTGTATCCTCCCTCGTGCGGAAAGGCAAAGAGGCTGCAGACGAATTTCGAGCAGGCGGAAGGGAAGACCTGGCCCTGAAGGAAGAATCGGAAGCCGGGTTGCTCCAGGAGTATTTGCCCGAGCAACTGACCAGCGACGAGATGGAAGGAATTATCAGAGAGGTTATTTCGGATCTTTCGGCAAGCAGTGTGAAAGATCTCGGCAAGGTCATGAAGGCCGCCATGGGCAAAATGGCAGGCCGAGGCGAAGGGAAACAGGCCAATAAAATAGCCAGAGAACTGCTGGGTGGGTGATGAAGAAGGCATCTCGGAAGACCGCCTTCTCCGGCTGCACCCCTTTTCATCATTTGAAATAATGCGTACTTCCGAGTTTCTTCTCTCTCTCAGACTTTCATTTCCATTGGGTCATGTTTGTGCTTATTGTCCTGGGTAACGCCGTAGATCGCTTTCTGTGGTATCCTGCCTGAGACCGGGTTGAGAAATGAAATGTGTTTCAGGCAGTCAGACGTTCCCGTGCCCGTGACGCGGAACGACAAAAAAGGTCGGAATGCACGTGTCTGCAGGTTTACCAACTAAACGTAATTCTTCGTCTTGTCTTATGATGCTCGTCAACCAGAGAAGATTTCAGGAACCCCGTGACACTTTTTCTATTCAGTCAGGCATTTGGTCAGGCGTGAAGCTTGGTCTCTCTTTAAGAGGCAGCAGGTGAGTTCTTACGCAACTGCCAAGGAAACGATAAAGTCCATAGCGGATATAGTTGAGGTCATAGGTCAGGTCGTACAGCTCAGAAAGGCCGGCCAAAACTATATTGGGTTATGCCCGTTTCATACGGAAAAGGAACCCTCCTTCACCGTCAGTCCGGCAAAGCAGATGTTCCACTGTTTCGGGTGCAAGAAGGGGGGCGACCTGTTTGCTTTCTGGATGGAATACCATGGAACCACCTTTCCTGAAACGGTAAAGGAACTGGCCGAACGGTATAATGTTCCTTTGTCAGAGAACGCGAGTTCATCTGAAGAAAGGAAGAAGGCGGAATACCGGGAAGCCCTTTTCAAAGTGAATGAGGAGGCCTGTCGGTTTTTTCACAAAATTCTCATGGATCAATCGGAAGGGGAACCGGCGCGCAGATACCTTGCCGGAAGATATCTTTCCAAGAGTATCATTGAAGAGTTCAGGTTGGGTTACGCGCCCGATGCCTGGGATAGCCTTGTCCGCTTCTTGGGAAAAGGCCCCGGAAAGCTGAAAATTGCTGCGGCCGCCGGGCTGCTGGCTGAGAGAAAGAGCGGAGGGTACTATGACAGGTTTCGCAAAAGGGTCATCTTTCCCATTGTGAACCTGCGGGGCCGTGTCGTGGGATTCGGGGGCAGGGTTCTGGATACCTCCCTTCCAA
>CAZEGG010000439.1:0-2622 GCA_964511755.1 uncultured Desulfobacteraceae bacterium
CTTCCATATCCTGTAAGTTCCTCTTCTGAGATTTTTGAGAACTTCGCGTCAAAATGTTCTCATACTAGGCAAGGAAGATTTGGAATGTCAAGTTCTCTGATTTCCTCCAAATTCAACACCAAACTTTTACTTAATGAGTTTCACTGGGGGATTTGGTGAAATCCCTGGTCACCAGGAAGGTGTCAGATGCAAGGCGCCGCATCGCAGATCCCGTGTTGTGTGCGGGAGGAGCGACGACCGAGGCGTATGAACAATAGGTCGCAGGGAGGAACGACCGAAGGCAATCCCGCCAACGGCGGGAATGATATCTTGATGGTGGATCAGGGTTTCCTGTTGACACACCGTGCGTTTGGGCTATCATAGCATCATGTGCTCTTTCACCAAGAAGCCCGGAACCGGCAGGGTACTTACAATCCCATCGGTTTGTTGGCTCCTGTTGTGCGCGACGGCAACGGCCGGCGGCTTGGTCGCTACTGAACGGTCCCATGGAGGGACAATAAAGGAGCAAGAGGCGATGGAAAAAGACAGGCTCACCGAAGATCAGGGCAAATTTCTCCTCAAAGTGGCCCGCCAGACAATCGAACAGGAACTCTTTGCACGGAAAGGAGAGGCGGTGGGCGGGGAAGAGCAGGCCGACATTTTTAACACGAGACGGGGCACCTTTGTGACACTGACGGAAAAGGGAAACCTGCGAGGATGCATCGGCCATATCATACCCCGGGAGACATTGATCGAAGGTGTTCGGGAAAATGCCATCAATGCGGCCTTCAGGGACCCGCGTTTTCCCCCGCTCAAAGCGGAGGAGTGGCAGGACGTCAAGATCGAGGTGAGCATCCTCACCGATCCAAGGCCTCTTTCTTATACCGATGCTCAGGATCTTTTGGAGAAGATCCGCCCGGAAATTGACGGACTGATTATCAAGAAGGGATACCATCAGGCCACGTTTCTCCCGCAAGTGTGGGAACAGCTGCCGGATCGAAAAGAGTTCCTGACCCACCTCTGCTACAAAGCGGGTCTGGACGGGGACGCGTGGAAGAAGGGTGATTTAGAAGTATCGACCTATCAGGTGCAGGCATTCGAGGAATAGGCGGAATGTGACCCAAAAACGCCTTATCGTATGGTCCATCATCGGGACGGGCGTTTCATCAGTAAGCACCCAGCTCTTGGTTATCCGCGAATTCCTTTCCCAGTTTCACGGGAATGAAATCACCATTTCCCTCGCCCTTTTCTCCTGGCTGGCTCTCACTGCGCTCGGGAGCTTTGCGGCCAAGCTCCCAAAACGTTATTCCGCGTCCTGCCTTTCCGTTCTGATCCTCGCAGCTGCCCTGGCTCCACTTCCCGAGATCCTGCTCATAAGGATAGCCCGGACGTGGTTCTTTCCCCACGGCACTGCACCGGGATTTTATCCCATCTTTTTCCATATCCTGTTCATTACGACGCTCTATTGTTTTCTGTTGGGTTTCATCCTCCCGTATGCGCTGAGAGTCATCCAGGAAGAAGATCCTGCCTTCACGAGCGGAGATCTATATCTCGCTGATAACATCGGGGACGTCTGGGGGGGTGTCCTTTTCAGCTTTATTCTTGTCTACTGGTTTACCCCGTTTCAGAGCCTGGCCATTGCTTCCTCTTTCCTCCTCTTCGTGGGCATCAGCCTGTGGATCCGAAAGGCACGATACATTGCCCTCCTTGCGACCCTGCCGAGAGTATTCAGGGCCAGGTCTTCAGGAAAGATGCGCCTTTGAAGCCGTGGAAGTGGGCCATAGAAGGGTTCCACTATGCCTCAGACGGGAAGGATGTCCAGTGCCAGATCTGCCCGAACAGGTGCTATCTCGAGCCGGGGGACAGGAGTGTTTGCCGCTCCAAGGTGAATATCGGGGGAAAGCTGTATTCCCTTGCCTACGGGAACCCCTGTGCGGTCCACGTTGATCCGATTGAAAAGAAGCCGCTCTTCCATTTCTATCCTTCCTCCTGGATTTTTTCCATCGCGACCACAGGGTGCAACTTCAGGTGTCTCAATTGCCAAAACTGGGAGATTTCTCAGAAGAGGCCCGAGGATGTGGAGAACGTGGAGCTCTTTCCGGAACAGGTGGTAAAGGAGACCCTGAGAAGGAAGTTGCCGTCCATAGCCTACACGTACTCGGAAGCAGTCACCTTCTATGAATACATGTTTGACACGGCCAAGTCGGCAAGCGGTGCAGGTCTGAGGAACGTGCTCGTTTCCAACGGGTACATCAATGAAGAACCTTTAAAGCTGCTTGCCCGGTACCTGACCGGCGCCAACATCAACCTGAAATCTTTTGACGACCGCATCTACCGGTGTCTGAACGGAGGGACCCTCAAGCCCGTGCTTCAAACCTTTCAGACCCTCCACCGAGAGAGAGTGTGGTTCGAGATGACAACCCTTGTCGTTCCCACTTACGTGGATGATCCCGAGATGATACGGCGTATGAGCAGGTGGATCGTACAGGAACTGGGCCCGGATTATCCCCTTCACTTCCTGCGGTTCTTTCCGCGCTACAGGCTCACCCGCCTGCCGCCCACCCCGGTCTCGACCCTCGAAAAATTACGGGATATCGCGCTGGAGGAGGGAATCCGCTATGTCTATATCGATAATGTCCCGGG
>CAZEGG010000440.1:0-2612 GCA_964511755.1 uncultured Desulfobacteraceae bacterium
GGTGCCGGTCACCCTGGGGGGATCAAAGACTTCGTCAATGGGAGGAAAATTTCCTGCTTCATCGGGTTCGAAAGAAGGGCTCTCATCATGAGACATGACCTAGAGGGGCGTGATAAAAGGCGGATAGCCAAAGCCCGCAAGAGTATCTTCCGAGGCCGGCTGTGAATAGTGGAACGGGTCGCCCGACATGAATAGAATCCCGTTGGAGGCGACATTCGCGTCATCCGGCAAGGTATACTTTTTCCCATAGTAGATAAAGTTGCCGGAGTCCACGGGCGGGTCTTTGTAGTGCTCCCTGTCATCGTACAGATCACGCCCGTTTACCACGAGGTCTTTTCCTGATTCGTAAGCCTCGGGCTGGCAGAATCCTTCCGGCAATTGGTCAATGCTGTCCAGCAGAGCAACGATAATGCTCCTGTAAGAATCGCCTTCCGCTGTCCGCTCCAACAGCCTTCCCAATACCTCTTTTGCTGCCTTGTTCAGAGTTCGCTCGGCATCCACGGCCTGTACAGCAAGACCCGGCTTACCTATCAGAGACAATTCCTTCTTCAGGCCTGAAACGGTCTTGAAGTCATCGGGGATCCGCATTTCAGCCTTCTGTTTCAGGTAGGTGATGAGACAGTCCACCCTTTCCTCTACCACATCGGAAGCAAAAGTCATTTCCTTTGGTTGAACGGCTCCCTGAACAACGGGAACCGAAAGGAGAGACATGGCCAGGATGCAGAAAAGAACAATCGGAATGGGCTTGATGGTGTTCTGTTTCATATTATTCTCCTCAGTGAGAGTATGCGTAATCAGCCGATGGTCCTGCAATATAGCAACAACAGGGCCAAGATGGGAGAAAGAAATGGAAGGCATTTAATTGTCAGTTATATTGATCGGCTTATCAGAGAGTAAGAGCTACAGCAGAATCCATCCGGCAGCCCGTTGCGCTGGACCATGGGAAATTGAACGATAATTAATGGCAATGATTTACATAGCCTTTTCCGACGATATCCTTTACGGGAAGCCCCCGGAGTGTTTGGCAAGAAACAAGTGGATCTTGGGGCGGTCCACCGTTGCCCACGCGAAAAACGGAATCTCTTCGCGTTGCAGCTTTACTTTTGCAGATCAATTCACTATGTTTGCCCAATGGAATTGCCGGGGACCCAAAAGAGATTCGACGTGGCCGTCGTCGGAGGCGGCCCGGGAGGCGCTACCACAGCGAGGCGTCTGGCCCAGGAGGGGCTCAAGGTTATCCTGTTTGAGAAGGAGAAACTGCCCAGGCAGAAGATCTGCGCCGGCGGGATTATTCCCGCGGCGCTTCGCGCGCTTCCCCACCAGGCGGAGAGGACTATCGAGAAACAGTGCACCCGCGCCGAGATACATATTTTGGATCAGAATCTCCATTTCCATATCTCCAGAAACGTGCCCATCGTATCCATGACGATGCGGAGCAGGTTTGATCATGCCCTGGTAGATGCCGCTGAAGAAGCGGGAGCATACGTCGTTTCCGAGTGTAAGGTCCTTGATTTCCGTGAAAATGGTGACCGCTTGGATGTTCATACCGTGAGAGGGATATTTTCAACCCGTTTTCTGGTTGGTGCCGACGGCGCGTTGAGTATCGTGGCCCGCAAGCTTGGCTTTGCAGGTCCGGGATATCTTGTCCCGGCCCTGGAAGCGGAGGTTCAGGTTGACGCGGATATGTTCCGAAGATTCGAATCCGCCGCTCGTTTTGATTTTGCTGTTGTCTCGAAGGGATATGGGTGGGTCTTCCCCAAAAAAGATCACCTTTCCATAGGGGTGGGACAGATGCGAAAGGGGAAGAACCACCTGGACAACGGCTTTGCAAGATACCTGCGGCACCTTGGTATCGAGGAGTCTCTCGCTTCCTCAAAGAAAGGGTTTGTAATCCCGACCATGCCGAGACGGGATGCGTTCGCCAGGGGGCGCTTTCTGCTGGTGGGCGATGCTGCCGGCTTGGCTGACCCCGTAACCGGAGAAGGGGTCTCAGCGGCGATTGAGAGCGGAGAACTCGCTGCGGCGGCCCTGGCAAGAGGACGACTGCAGCCGGACCCGGTAAAGGGCTATTATGAAGGAGCACTCCGGAGAAGAATCCTCAACGATCTGAGATGGAGCAGGTTCGTTTCCCAGCTTGCCTATGATCATCCGAAAATCAAACGGTTGCTTTTTCAGAGGTGCGGTCAGCAGATGTGCGAGACCATGACGGATATCATCTTCGGCCGGCAGACCTACCGGTCGGTGTTTTCAAACCCTCTCACTTACCTGAGAATGGTTCTTCCGATGCAGCGGCGAAAGCCAAATCCATAAAATCAAAAGGAGGCTGATTATGAGGAAACTGGTTTTGGTGTTTGCGGGATGTGTGCTGGCGTTTGGGGTGAACGCGTATGGGGCCGGCCAGGAAAAGGATACCATCATGGGGAAATGGCTGACCGAGAAAGGGCAGTCCGTTGTGGAGGTTTACCAGTGCGGGGATGCCTACTGCGGGAAAATCGTGTGGCTCAAAGAGCCGTTGGACAAGGAAGGGAAGGAAAAAGTGGATGACAAAAATCCCGATAAATCCCTGAGGAGCAGGAAGATCATAGGCCTGGAGATCCTCAAGGGTCTCAAGT
>CAZEGG010000441.1:0-2609 GCA_964511755.1 uncultured Desulfobacteraceae bacterium
AGCACCCGATGCATTTTTGCTGGTCGATGACCATCACCCACTTGCGTTGCGAGACAGGCTTTTTCATCGCCCGCAGCAGATCATGGCGCATGCGCTCCAGTATGCTGCCCTCGCGAAGGGCTTCCGGAGCATTCAACGGACGGGCCATCTTCCCATCCTCATCAGGCGTCGCTGCGCGGGCGCTGGTCTCCAGAGCAAGTGTCGCGCATGCCATTGCCGCCGCTCCCGCGACGGCTTTTTGGAAGAGATTCCTTCTTTCGGGTTGGAATTGCTCATCCCCGCGCTGCTGCATTTGTTTCTTCCGATCCGCAGCGAGCTGTTTCGTGTCCGCATTCTCATGATTTTTTGCCATGCGCCGGGACCTCCTTCTCTGGGCATTTCGGTAATTTTCCGCCTGCGGCAAGCCTATTTCAATACGGTCAAGGTAGTATTTTGGGATTCCCATGACCTTACTACCGGGTAGAGAACCAGTGTTGATTCTCAGTATCCAGGGCAAACTGGCATGAACCCATGTAGACGGGCCTCGCGCCCTGGGGACCGCCAGCAGTGCCTCTGCATCAAAAGACATCCAGAATAAGATCGCTGTCTTACGCAACCGAAAACGGACTGAGAACCTGCCCGATTCACAAATTCCTAAAACGGAGAGACAGTATCCTCCTCAGGGAGATGGGAGCCTGTCCTGATGATGGCCCCCATCATGGAAAATTCGGTCCGTCACTCCTTAAGCAACGCTTTTGGACTCGGAGAATTTCAGTTTGCCTTCTCCCGGAACACTCTTGGGATTAAGAAGCCGGGATGCGTCATCCACACAGGTCTTCTTTTCCTCCTCGGTTACCGAATTGGGATCTCTCAGGGCATCCATCGAACAGAGGAACCGGTTCCCTGCATTGTCCTTTACCCAAACCAACGGAGCATCACTCATGACATGTCCTCCTTTTATAAAGTTTCCTGGTTGGTTGCCATCCTCAAATGGCTATTTTTGTCCGTACATATTTCCAAAACGTGTAGGTGTGCCAAATATTATTGCATCTGCGAATTTAAGCTCATAACCATGCAAATCGGTACATGGGACATGGTCTTCTGCGCATCAATAGCACCCATTTTAGCCTAAACTTCCTGGGACAGGGTTTCGGGCACGCGTCTCAATTCCCTGCTCCTGCGACCTCCCATTAATGTTTCTGATAAGGCGTTGGGCCTTTGAATTCTCAGGAATGGGTAACCAAGTTTGCATGCTATCCTTATTTTCACTCAGATAAGGATAGTCATTCCCCCAGAATTTCAAATATTTCTGGTGTCTGTTTTGTCCCAGGTCGTTTTGGAAGGTCATGTTTTTGCTTTCATTCTGAAAAAAATGCATTGGTTCCTCCTTTTATCCAATTCAGGTCCCTAAATTACGGGACGGAATATCCAAAGTTTTCATTTTAAGATCTATCGCAGACACTGTTATTAGCCCAGCAAGAACAGGTATCCGGTAATCAATGTCCAGATCTTTTTCCATCCCTCACAATTGAAGAAAGCGATGTCGCTGTCCTTACCTTCCGAGTGAACTACTCTTTAGCCCACCCGGGCGGGATTAATATAAATGCAAAACTCAGGTTCCTTTACATTCAAGAGTGCTCACATCTTGTCCCGTGAAAATAATGTTGGGCAATTTGCCTCTCAGGCTGGATAGCTGCCCTTGCAAAACATCCACGCCAAAAGGAAGGATCTGCCTCAGCCCGTTCATGTCCACAAAAATTTTTCGGTTATCATTACAATTTCGCTCAAGGGCATTGCAAAGCTCATAAGCGGAGGACCCATCAAGGTCACCCCTCAGAGTTAAGTGAAGGTTTCCATTCCTTTTCTGAAAACCAATTGAAAAATTAGGGGCCATTGAGTCTGTCTCCTTTCCGGCCTGCCAAGGCAGCAGAGCCCTGTTTCGTTATTATTGAAGAGGCGGATAAAACTATTTCAAACCAGACTTCATTTGCGCCATGGGCATTGATTCTTTCCCGTGAGGATCCTCATATTTCTTTGAGTTGACATGTCCACCTTCCATGGCTAATTCAACCGTCGATTTCAGATCACTCAAATCCCTGCCTTTCACTACGTAGTAATCCGCACCGATCGACTTCACATCATCTTTAAAAGCAGGATAGCCCATACTCAAAATGACCGGCAGGTCGTAGTCGCTGTTTCGGATGCCCTGAAGAACTTCAAGACCATTGTGATCGCCCGGCCCAATGCCCATCACGACTACATCAGGCCTTTCCTTTTCAATCGATTGCATAACACGGGAGAAGTCGCCGGTTGTGGCGACATCCCATCCATCTTCATAAAGTTCCTCGGCATAAAGCATCTGGATCGCCTTGTCATCATCCAGGACAAGAATTTTATTCACCACGACCTCCATCATAGCAAGGGCAGATTGAATCCACCGGACAGGTGAAACAGGACCTCAGATTTGCCTCTCAAGACATCCATACCCGCATGATCTCAACCTGGTTTGACGTGAGAAATACGGGCCAGGGAGGGCTGAAGAATCATGCCTTCAAAATCGAGGACCGTTGATTAACTTAAATATCTTAGAGTCCTTTTTATCTTTTTCTTGACGGGAGAGGATAGGACTG
>CAZEGG010000442.1:0-2606 GCA_964511755.1 uncultured Desulfobacteraceae bacterium
TCCCGAATGGGCGGCGACTAGCCCCCTCCTTTTGTTTACCTTATCACGAGCAGATTTGGGTTGCCGCAGAATGGATCGTTGCGCGGGCGGCATTGTCCTGTAACGCCCCATACCGTGCGTCTCTTCAAAGCTCTTCAAAGGCGAACATTCGGCCGGCAACACAGCCTGTGTCGGAGTGAGAGGCGGGCTCTTTGCGGGTTTCAGGCTCTCCTTCATGAGTCCGCAGTTTTTGCGTGCCACTAGCCCAAAGCGGCGTAATTTTTTCAATTCTTGAACTTCAGAGTACGCAAAAACCGGATGAACCCGGGATGACCCCTTCCCGGCAGCAGGTGAGAATGGGTTGTTTCAATCCATCCATCTGCGGCACAGAGACCGGATGTTCAGAGAAGCAAAATTTGAGACGTGTTTCTCCGCTCCAAAGGAATAAAAAAAGCGGGGCGCCGAACAGGAGAAAGACGGCGTCCCGCTTTTGATTACAGCCTTTCGACTGTCACAATACGAGGAAAGTCTGCTTTACTTTACACTCTCCAGTTTCACGTCCACGATCTTGCCGTCCGAATATTTCCATATCTGGATCGGCGTGACCACATCGCCGTTCTTGTCGAAGTCACAGGAACCGGCAGCCCCTTCGTAATTGATCTTCTTGCCCGCTTTCAAGAGTTCGAAGGCCTTCTTGAATTGGCCGGGATAGATCTTTTCTCCAGGGGGATTTGCCACAGCCCGCATGTTGTTCCGGATATTCGTTGCGGTCAAAGGAAGTCCTTTGACTTTTGCATCGTAGGCGGCAAGGGCGATGATTGACGCGCCGTCGTATGCGTTGGTGATGAAGGGCAGAGGCGGGAGTTTCCCATAAGCAGCCTTGAATTGCTCGTTGAACATGTCATAGGCTTCTCCTTTTACCTCGCCCGGAGCCGTGCCCATCTGGCCGTTAAGGTATTTGGCGCCGACCGCTTTCATGATATCCATCGATTTTGTTCCATCGCAGAACAGGAAATGTTTATACTTATACAACTCAATGGCCTGTTTGACATAGATCTTTGCCTGTTCCGGGTAGCTGTAAACGCAGAGACGGTCCGGATGTCCTGCCAGGGCCTTTTTCAGTTCAGCCGCATAGGACGGCTGGGGTTTGTTCGGAATGGGAACCATGGCGAGTACCTTACCGCCCATTTTTTCAAAGGCTTTTTTGAAATTTTGGGCAAGTCCCTGGCCGTAGGGATTGTTTACATAGATGACCGATGCGGTCTTATTGTAGGAGGCGGCCAGTTTCCCTGCGACAAGGGCCTGAAGGGCATCGGAGGGACAGGTTCGGAACAGAAAATCCTTTCCCTTGTCCGCCGGCAGCACAGTGATCAGGGGGGATGTGGATGCGGGGGAGATCATGATCACGTCGTTCGGGCAGGTTACCGACTCGGCAACGGCGATTGTCACCCCGCTTGAAAGGGCTCCTATAATGGCCACGACCTTGTCAATGTCGACCAGTTTCTTGGCGGCATTGACCGCAGGAATGGGTGAAGTCTCGCTGTCTTCGGTATAAAGCTTCATACTCAATCCCGCGTCGGTTGCCTGTTTGACAGCCAGCTTAACTCCGTTATTAATGTTGGGACCGAATTCCTTCAGCGGGCCGGTAAAGGCCATAAGGGATCCTATCTTGACCTCCTGTGCAACAGCCCCCGAAACAAACGCACCCAACAACACCAAAACACTTGCGATAACAAAAATCTTCCTCATAACTGCCTCCTTTCGCTACATGTTGATATTGGCGGTTTCATGAAAAGTTTATCAATAGTTTTCTAGTTGTGTAGACCTTTCACTATACCGTCCGGTTGATGGCGACACACTCATCTGTTCCTGCTGAAAACCGTGGGAGGTTCTCCTTTGAATTCTAAGTGGGACTGTCTGCATTACGGGCTTCTGAGGATATGTTATTTCGTAACTCATTTTTCCGCGATTTGCAAGCTGAAATTTGATTTATCACTGAGAAAACAGGCTCATGTTTGGGGTCTGGTCGGTTGATTTAGACAATATGAAATAGGCTGCTCCCAGGCGTGACATACACGTTGAGCAACAAAAGAACCCTCATAAATTAGGGAGGAACGGTCCATGAAAAAAATAGCCTCTGTTGCGATTGATTGCCATCTGAACTCTCTCCCGAATGCCGTTATGTCAGGCGGAAGGAGGCCGAGTGTCCGGGAGGCCCTTGACTAATCCAATGCGGGTAGTTTAGGATCTCCCGAACCAAATCCGGGGTGTCATGGTGTTACGTCTAAGTGACTTATTGCTTCTTCTCGTTGTTTTTTCCTCCATGCTTGCGGGTGTTTTTTTCCCCCACCTGGGCCGGTATTTTCAGCCGTATCCGTTCTATTGCATGATGTTCCTTCTCTTCCTCAGTTTTCTTTCTCTTAAATTGGGAGCGATAGGAAGAACGTTGCGGGATCATCTCTCCCTGACTGTGTGGCTTACATTTTTTAAGCTTGTGGCGCTTCCTGTCCTGATTTTTTTCATTCTCAAGGCCACCTATCCCCGGTATGCAACAGCCGGTCTTCTTCTGAGCGGTGTTTCGACCGGTGTGGTTGCGCCATTCATTGCCACCCTGGTGCGATCAAACG
>CAZEGG010000443.1:0-2577 GCA_964511755.1 uncultured Desulfobacteraceae bacterium
GGATCACCGCGTTGGCCCCGGCCAGGGCCATGGTATCCACACTGTTCTTGATATCCCGGATCCCTTTGATGGGACCCATCCCTACCCCGTGGATCAAGGGCACCATCACAACCTTCCTGGTGTTCCGGTCCATCACCCGTTCCATACGAATCTGTTTGCCGAGCATTATGTTCCCCTCCTTATCAGATTATCAGTACAGCCCTTTGCAAGGTCCTTGAACCCTTACCGGGTGCCCCCGCCGGGCGCACAATAAAAAAGGCCGTGGGCTTTGTCTGCCCACGGCCTTTGAAATCGAAAAAAGTTACCTCAACCCGCGGACAGACTACCCCCTTTGCTAAAATAAAAGTAATAGTAGTTTCCATTGGGTTGAAGAGCGCTCATGTTTATCTCTCTTTTTTCATACAGAATTGATGTGCGTTTTATCTAAGAGAATATGATTCCTTTTGTCAAGGAAAAATTTGCCCCGATATTTTTTTCTGACATAGGTGAAAGATATCAGGCATTGCGGCAGTTACCCCTTTTTTAGAAGTCTCTGTCTGAAGGCATGAGGCGTCATAGGTCTGCCTGCACTTCAGGGATCTGGCCCGTTGTCTTGTGGACAATGGGCTTTCTCGGAGGATCACCAGGGAGGAGACCAAAGATATTCTCCAGTTGGCAGCAGACGCGGGACTCGTCCACGCGGTATCAAACCGGCAGCAGGACGCGGACACGATCTGCAATTGCTGCAGGTGTTCCTGCGTCTTCCTCGAGGTATACCACGTGCTGCAACAAGAAAAAAGCCACGACTTTTCGAATTATCGTGTTAAGATCACTCAGACCACGTGCAAGGCGTGCGGACTCTGCGTGGAGCGTTGTCCTGTCCGGGCACTCACGCTCGCTGATTATGCTCCGGTCGGAAACGAACTGCGTAAAGCCGCAACCCTCAATGTGGATCGATGTCTTGGCTGCGGTGTGTGTGCACAAGTGCCCGACCCGATCCCTGATCCCCGAACATCGCGAGGAGATCTGCCACCCTCCGGAAGATGGCCGGGAGCGGATGAGGCTCCGGGTCTCGGATCACGAGCACGCCCGGGCTGACGGGCCGGGGGCGGGCTAGTCTGGTGGAGCATTCCTGCAAAGGGAGGAACTATGTCGATTTCTGTAGTTAAGCTCGGTTCGCCGAGAAAGGCGGGGGAAGGCCTGCGTATTGGTACGGTCCGGCGACCTCCTCGGGGCGTTCCCAAGTCAGAGTATGCGAGGAGGGATTTCTACGATGTCTGGCTGCCGATTCTCTCCCCGAGTCAGGAACTCGTGAAGGAAGGCAGGGCTTCAAACGATGACAAATCGTGGTCGGCCTTCAAACGCAAATTTCGTTCCGAAATGAATGGACCCGAGGCAAGCCGGGTCCTGGACCTGTTGGCTGCGCTATCCCATCAGACAAATATGTCGTTGGGGTGTTACTGCGAAGACGAAACCAGGTGTCACCGGTCCGTCCTCAGAGAGTTGCTCAAGGAGCGTGGAGCTGAACTGGTCTAGCCCGCCCATCGTGGTCCTCCGGAAGTCCGAAGCGGAAGGAAAGGCTTCCGCTCCGAGAGTCCAGAGGTCATCCGCCACCTCCCGCCTCAAGAGGGAGGAGCATCCTCAGGATGAAGCTCCGGAGGTTCGGCACACGAGCCTCCGGAGTATTGTCTGCCTGCGTCTATTCTTTTAATAGATGCGGCGCAATGGGTAGAGACCCACTTTGACCACCTTGCCGTTCTGCACCTGGTCGACACGGATCTTGTCCACACCCTGGATATGGCCCTTGCCGTATGTCAACGGAGTGCTGCTGATGTCGCCGGTATCGAGGTTCTTGATCCTGTAGAAACCGTTCTCCAGCACATCCCGCCGCGTGAGTTTGTCAACAGGCGTCTTCTGCATGGCAAGCCGCAACGCGTCGGTCTGGATCATGGCCTCGAGGATCCCCGCCTCATACATGATGTGGGTAATCCGATGATTCGGGCGGTACTTCTCCTGGAGATCGTTGCAGAACTTTATGCCGGGAGTGGAGAGGTCATCCAGGGGACGAAAGCTGCCGGCGCAGACATAGCCGTCACCCAGCTTGCCCATGGCCGCAGCCAGCACTGCGGCGTGACCGGGCAAGGCCACGCCGAAGGTCATCTTGTATGGCTGAAAGGGACCCATGCCAAGCCTCACCATCTCCCTCACCGTCGGCTGTGAACCGGGGTTAATCATAACGCCCAGGGCGAGATCCACCCCCTTTTGTTTGAGCCATGTGAGCTGGGTGGTCGGCGGCGATGTGGGCACCAGAGGCACGTACTGGGTGCCCACAAACTCATAACCGTCCTTTAGGAGATAGGCTTTCATTTTGGGTATCTCGATCGACCTGCCCATGGCGTTGTCGGCGGTCAGATAGGCGACCCGTGGCTTCCTTTTTTCCTTCCAGTTCGCTTTGAACCAGTCAGCAATTGCGGCCAGGGAATCCGTATAGATGGGGTAATACGTGAAAATACTTTGGGGCGGCTTCAAGAGGTAGGATCCGCTGGCCATGCTCGTGGCGCCCATATGGTCCGCCCACATCCTGTCTTTGAGTGCCAG
>CAZEGG010000444.1:0-2569 GCA_964511755.1 uncultured Desulfobacteraceae bacterium
TGTCACACGCTTCGGTAACCGGCATGCGGCCCGGCGTATATTCAACATGAGAGAACCCGATATCTGCAATGCCTGTCACCACGCCTTCGTACATTCTCTGAGCTTTGAGCAGCGAGCCTCCTGCAAAGTACTGAATTTTTATCCTGCCGTTGGTCCGCTGTTCCAGGTCCCGCGCAAAGTCCTCAAAGATCTTGGAATGCGGCGCGGGGGGTGGAAAATAGTTCGCAACCTTCAATGTTAGCACCTTTGCCGAGAAAGCCGGGGCGGCAAATAAAGCGATCACGAATCCGATCAGAACAATGGTAAGAAGATTCCTTTTCATTTTGAGCGCCTCCAAATTTGTGATTGTTTTTGCATACGAGCCGACAAAAGTACCAGGTTTGCCATACCACCCCCTTTCCTCTGATGAAGCAGCGAGCGGATCAGGTTACGTCCAGGATTCCCCATGGCATCAGGCTGTCTTCAGTATCCCTGATACGTCGGAGACGTTGATTTCCAGCATCCTGATGCTCGCCATGATACGCTTTACGTTTCTCACGACCGCGGGGATTTCACCTCCGGCATTTTCCACCTCCCCGGCGGTCCTTTTCATCTCCTGAATCAGGTGGTCCATCTTCTCCATATCAAATTCGGGGCTCATTTCCTCACTCCGGTTCAGTGTGCCTTGCGCAGGTCTTTGAATCGCTTTGCCTTTACCTCGTACCTGGGCAGGGATCCATAGTCGTGGAACTCGATGTTGTATCTCAGGTTGGTCTTGATCCTCAGTTGGTCCACCAGCTTGTCTTTGACAGAATCGACCTGTGCCAGGGCCTCTGGTCTCAATTCCACCCTGAGGGTGATGCGATCTATATCCCCTACCTTGTCCACCACCACTTCGTATTCATCTCCGAGTCCGACCACTCCCCTCACGGCCTCCTCAATGGCAGAAGGGGCAAGGAGTACCCCTTTGACCTTCGTTATGTCGTCCGACCTGCCCACCACGCCGCCCTTGATGAGCCGAAATGACCGGCCGCACGGACAGGGTTCGGGATCCCATTCAATGATGTCCTTGGAATCAAATCGGACACAAGGCTGAGCCTGACGATCGAGGGCGGTAATGATCATCTTGCCCTGCCTTTCCGGCTCGTCGATAATTTTCCCGGTCTCCACGTCCACTATCTCCACCAGGAACATGGCCTCGTTTACATGCATCCCGCCTGGCTGCGCCGCGCATTCGTACGACCACGCCCCGATCTCGGTGGCGCCGGCGTGATCAAAGACCTTTGCGCCCCACGCCTCTTCCATGCGCTTTTTGGTGCTCGGAATGCTGGCGCCAGGTTCACCTGCGCACGTAATTTTGTTTATGGGGAGCGTACGGGGATCAATACCCAATTTGTTCATGGCCGTGTCGGCCATTCCAAGAACGTAGGTCGGTGTGGCCATCAGGGCCGTTGCCCGCAGCTCCTGGATTTTCAGAATCCTGGCGGTTGTATCCAGGACGCCCCCCGGTACGACCTCACACCCGATCTTCTCGGCTGCATAGTGCCCTGCCCAGAAGGCCACGAACACATTGTAGCCGAAGGGGATGAACACCCGGTCCGAGGGGCGGTACCCCTGCGCCCATAAAATGAAGGACCAGCACTCGGCCCACCACTCCCAGTCCTGCCATGTATCGGCCTGATACACCGGCTGGCCGGTGGTGCCGCTGGTTTGCCTGAACTCGCTCACCTCCTCAAGGGGAACGCAAAGCGCGTCTCCGTAAGGAAACGGGTCCTTGCGCTGCACATCCCGCATCATGGACTTCTCCACCGTGGGGATACGCCGGATGTCCTCGTGGGATCTGATATCTTCGGGCCTGATGGATGCCCGGTCATAGAGGGCCCGGTGGAACTTGGAGCGCTCATAGGCCCATTTGAAGATGCGCTGGAACTTCGTCAACTGGAGTTCCTTGACCTTACGGAGAGGCAGCGTTTCCAGCAATGGGTTCCAATACTTTTGATCTGCAAGCATCAGAAGAATCTTCTCCTCTCCGTTTCAAGGGCATGTGGATACCACTTCTCAGCCGAACTCCTATTGTCGCGGCATCAGTGGAGTTTCGCTGCAGAGTGCTGCATATCATCACAAGTTTGCTTGATTAGGATCAAGGCTGTCAATGACGCGCATCATGTTGGGAGACAGGGTGGTCTAAATCCAGAGGGTATTTTCGCAGGACTCCGCCAGGAGGTTGCTTCGCCTTATGACGAGTTTGCCCCTGGCAGTGCTTACGATTCCCATTCCGCGCAATCGCCCGATAGCGCGAAGAATCGACTCCGGGGTCGTGCCGGCCAGTTCAGCCAGTTCCCGACTCGTAAAAAAGAGCGTGACCCCGAACTTCCTGTAAAGGGTGTAAAGCACTTTCAAGAGCCGCTCTTCCACAGGTTTCTCCCACATATCCAGCACTCTGTTGTTTGCGCTGTCGACCGCTTTTCCCAGGATGGAGATGACATTGATCATGACCTGGGGGTTTCTAAAGGCGAAGGAGAGAAACGCGTCCCGTTTCACAAAGACCACCTTGGCCTTGCTCACGGCTTCGGCAAAAAGGAGCCGGGGC
>CAZEGG010000445.1:0-2560 GCA_964511755.1 uncultured Desulfobacteraceae bacterium
ACTGTTTCGCAAGGTCAACCCCATACCTTGCCGCCTTTTGCGCTACCTCTGACCCGTCTGTCGGAACAAGAATGTTAGAAATCATGATCCCTCCGTTGATCTTCTTCAAATGTAACCTGAAACAATCGAGACGTCGCACCTGGCATTAGTTGCCGCGTGGACGGAACTCACCTTTCCCCTCACCGCAACCACTTCGGCGGAGTTTTCGCCCACGCAAAAGTCGAAGACTGTGCCGGGATCAGCCAAAACATACCCGAAGGGACTCGTCGCTTTGACGACCGTATCGGACCCTCTCTGAATGACTCCGCCTATCGTGTAGCCGGACACCAATCCCAGCAGCCACAGAATCAAGAGAATAACGTCCAGGGGGCTAGTCCTCGAACCGACCGTTATCCTCCTCGAAGTATTTTCGAACTTTCGCCGTGATCTCAGGATCCGTCATCTTGTCAACTGTTTCAATGCCGACGATACGTCCACTGAGTTTGTTTTTCTCGATACGTTTTTGCAGCTCGCCTTTTGCTTCGCCGGGACCAAATATCAAAATAGATTCCGCATCGCGAATACACGCAATTACGGCATCGTAGTAAATGTTGAGATGTCCCGTATACCTTTTCTGGCGGCTATCATCTGCCGGTACTTGCTGTGATTCATAGGGAGTCGTAGAACGTATGCCATCATAACGTCCCGGCTGTTTGTCAACCTTCGATATGATCAGTGTTGTTTCTTCCCCTTTGTCCGTAACCGCCACGATAACAGCCTTCCTATGATCAATTCACATGCCCACCTTTGTTTGCATCAATTCCTCCTTTATCTCTCATGCCCACCTGGCAAGAAATTGCGGAACTCAAGTCCGTCGCTCTTTGTCATTGAGGCTTGATTCCTCAGATCTCAGCTGTTTATCGTTTGTTACTTGATTTCGCCATCTTTGGGCTTGCGATTCTTCCAGGGCCAGATCCACCAGGAATTCGAAAACGCCTATACCCTGGAGATCGGCTGTTTCGTCACCGCGGACATATTGCATGACCCAGGCGAGGTCTGAATCACTCTCCGGTGAAAAGGGTCCTTTCTTCAGGCCCAACGACAGGTTTTCTTCGTTGAAGAGGAGGAGATGCTCAAAGGAGGGGACATCGCCGGCGTTGAGCTTTGGCCTTGCAAAGATCTGTAAATCCTGCTCCAGCACTCCAAGGGACACAGACTCAAAATCCAGCAGTTCAAAAAAGAGATCGAAAGACTGCTGTATTTCTTTAATGGATCCCCGCTCCTGGCCACTCCGCGCATCCTCCAGCAGCAGAGCCAGGTCATCCCTGGTATAGGTGAGATCCAGCCTCGCCAGGGCATTGGTGTGTAACCTCTTCAGTGATTCCTTCCCCTCACTCACCAGCACATCATGATGATTCATTATCTTCTTGATATTTCTAATGCTGAACATCTCCTGCCACCGCGGGCTTTTGCGCAGAGCTACGTCGGCCACGGTAGTGTGGTAGATGGGCAATTCGTTGTCGAAAACCAGCACTTCCATGATCTCGCCCTCCAGGGGACGTATGTAGAGATGAAGATCCCTGAACTTCTTGTGCTCAAGATCGGTCATGTCGAGAAGTTCCTGCGTTAGGACCTTGTCCACCCACCACTTTTCAGGCGGCTCCTTAATTGTGAAAACGAGCTTTTGCAAAAGCCTGTCGAGCTTGATTTTAGCCTTTAGGTTCTCTTTGAAGGACATGACCGCAATCTCCTTGTAAGCAAGTTTGCAATGATTTCCTAAGACATTTATCAGGTCAATCCCCGGCTTACAGACGACCTGAGGTCTGCATATGCCTTACGGTTCAGCTTCAGAACCTGCGTTACCCCTCCGGTTGCGCTACGGAACCTGAGTAAAATACCGTGCACTTTTCACCCTGAATGAATTTCCACGCATGTTTCAGCGGATTCAATACGGATCCGGCAATTGACTTGAAGACACTTTCCTTCTCGATCTGCGGTTCACGGAAGGGCCCGTGCACTTTCTCGCTAAAAAGAGCACACCCTCGCTTATCGAGGACTGCTACGGTTACGTCGACAAACCGCCCCTTGATCAAGTTCAATCCCCCTTTCATGGCGACCCTCTCCTTTTTTGAGGCAAGGGCTGCATCGCGCGCCTCGGCAATGCCGTTTTTTACCTTCCAGACCGAAATGAGTTTTCTGATGATCCCTTTTCCCCCCTGCGACTCCTGGTACAGGCTTGTAAAATTGTAGCTCTTGGTGAGTACTGGCCCGAAGGGGCCTGCGAGTAAAAACGCCCCCAGATCCACCAGGTTAAAGTTCTGACTTCGTTCGTACTTCATGATAAGAGCATCGATATCGATGTTGTAGAGCGTCAGGTTTTCCCCGTTCAAAGAAAGGTCGCCGCTAAGCGATCGCTTCACCTCATCTGCATTCCTCCCCATTGCCGTCACGTCCGCGGAAAAATTGATCGGCCCTGCTATGGTTTTCTGGGGGATTTTCTCGGGTGAGTATAGATGAAGAAGTTCCTCGATCCTGACCCGATTAAGAGCACAGACTACCCTGTAATGAGGCGAAGGCCCCG
>CAZEGG010000446.1:0-2544 GCA_964511755.1 uncultured Desulfobacteraceae bacterium
TGAAGAGAGGAAAGAATAATGGCAGCTTATGAACCGTCTTTTGCGCAGGAAGTCTCGAGAGGCGTGGATTTCGGGGACGAAATAAAGATGTGCATGCAGTGCGGTGTCTGTGCCGGCTCATGTCCTCTGCGGGACCAGATGGACTACCCCCCCCGCCAGATTTTTTCCCTGGTCAGGGCCGGGAAGCGGGAGGAAGTTCTGGGAAGCAATTCCATTCTGCTGTGCACATCCTGTTACCGATGCGTGGTGAAGTGCCCCAGAAAGGTCCCGGTCATGGACGTGATGCACGGGCTGGCGCACTATGCGTTGGCGCAGGGATATGTTCCCCGCAAAGACACCGCAAGCTTCGGACAGGAGTTCTGGAAGCAGGTATATAGGCTCGGCCGTGTTGATGAAAAAGACCTCCCCAGGCGAGTCTTTTTTGCCGACGGGGTGGCAACCGGAATAAAGAAAATGCTGGGTTTCATGGACATCGGAATCAAACTCCTTCTCCACAGGAGGATGAAGCTTTTGCCGGAGAGAAAAATTAAGGGGATCCAGTCACTCAGGAAAATGCTGGATAAGGCGGAAAGTAAGGGAAAAGGGGGTGCCGACGCATGAAATACTATCTCTACTGGGGATGCAGTCTTGAAGGAACCGGTGCCAATTTTCTCCAATCCCTCAGACCCGCCTGTGAGGCCCTCGGGATGGAGTTTGAAGAGATCGAGGACTGGAACTGCTGCGGTGCGAGTGTTTCGTATGCAGGAGCCAGCGATCTCGCCATCAAGGTCCTGAATGCCCGGAACCTCGCTATGGCAGAGGCAAAAGGAAAATACGACATAGTGGCGCCGTGCAGTTCGTGCTACATTCAGTTGATCAAGGTGAACCATGAGATCAAGGAAGACCCGGAGCTCCTGAAGCAGGTCAATGACTGTCTTGCAGAGGGCGGCCTGCACTACGAGGGAGGAATTAAGGTTCGGCATATTCAGGACGTGCTCTATAACGATGTCGGCGTGGAAAAGATACGGAAGCGGGTGACCAAACCCCTGAACGGGCTCAAGATAGCCGGCTACGTGGGATGCCAGTCTGTTCGTCCGTACGGGGAATATGACAGCACCATCAAACCGGTTGTGCAGGATCGTCTTTTGGAAGCACTGGGGGCCGAGGCTGTCCCTTTTGCCAAGAAAATATCCTGCTGCGGATCGGGGATATTCCTCCCGGAAATGGATCACTGTGTGGGGCTGGTGAAGAATATCCTGGAAGACGCCCTCCATCACGGGGCAAAACTGGTTTCCACGGTGTGTCCCATGTGTGCCATGAACCTGGAAATGTATCAAGATAGGATCAACAAGAAATACGGCACCAACCTGGATGTGCCGATTGTGTACCTGACCCAGTTGATGGCCGTGGCCTTCGGCTTGGATCTGAAAAAGGGTGCTGCTCTGGACCGCAACGTCATTCCACCCGAGACCATATTGAAAGAGGCCGTCGGGTAGAAGAAGACGATTCTTGCCTGTTAGAACCAAACCCTCGGTCTTGAAGGGTTTGGTTCTCTTTTTTGTAACCGGAGGAAACCATGAGTGAAGTTGAAATACCTAAGTGCCGGTACTGCGGCGAATCCATGAAGAAATGGCAGCCGCCCAGCAACTCAACGTGGGCGGACACAGGTTTTCAGTGGGTCTGCTTTAACGATGACTGTCCTTATTTTGTCAGGGGATGGGACCACATGATGAAGACGCAGAATGTGAAGGCCTCATACCGGAATCGTGTGGACCCGAAAACAGGATCACGGGGACCCTTGCCCTGCTGGTCCGACGAGGCGCACAAAGACAGCATCATTGATGAATGAGATCGAGTGATGAGAAAGATCGGAAGGAATGATCCCTGCCCCTGCGGGAGCGGGAAAAAATTCAAGAAATGCCACCTTGGAAAGGAAGACGAACTGTTCCCGGGCGGAGAAAGCGAATTTTCCGAGGAAATGGGAGAAAGAATCACCGGCCTGCCGGAGGTGGGCTATGGGCGCTCGAGGGAGATGCTCGAAGCCCTGGATATCGAAAACCTTACGGGGAGTCATCTTGGAATCCGGTTTATCGACCACGCGTCCTACGAAGCGCTCAGGGCAGATGACGGTCGTCACTCGGATCGCAAGCAGGGGAGGAGCGGCGGCGTTATCGTGAATATCCAGAAGACCGCCATGAGTGATCCGGACAATATCTATATTGCCATAACTCCCGCAATCGGCGACAGCGCTCTCATCCATGAACTGGCACACGTGCTTGATTACCTGGGAGGATCCAAATTGATGCCGGGCCTTGCCAAGCCCTTGAGCTTCGAACTCGGGATCCCGGTGGAACATGTGGAACATTCCCATGAATTCGGCTACTGGCTGGAGTACCTGCGCGATCAATTCCAGGTCGAACTGGATGCGGATGATATGATCATTGCCTATCTGTACGATAATGGACTGCTCATAAAAGGAATGGATATTGCGCAACACAATCCCCTGGCAATAAAGACGAAGTCGGATCAGATTCTTCGATTCCTGTCGGAAAAGAGCGCGGAAAT
>CAZEGG010000447.1:0-2538 GCA_964511755.1 uncultured Desulfobacteraceae bacterium
CAAAGATCACCGAGGCCATGTTTTGTATGGAATCGCAGGTGTGGGGAAAGAGGAAGGCGTCGAGGATATCACCCTTTCCCTGGAGGACCAACTCGAGACCCAATTGTACCACCGAGCAGATGTAGGACTGCAGGTGCGCGCTCGCCGCGGTGCTCTTGAGAGGAGGGTCCCATATTTCCACCGGAACCACGTTCATAGCCCAAAGGATCTCTTTCGGATACTGGGCAGGGAAAATTCCCATGAGATGCCTTCCGAGCTTTTTCTGTTTGAGAAGATATTCTTTTCGCGTCATTGATGTCCCCTGCCGGCGTTCATCTCTCGTCGCTGTCCTACCGCCCGAACCTTTTGTCTTAGACTCTCCAAACAGCAACCGTGACATACAATATGTAGCACAGCATTCATCTGTCCCTCAAGTCCTATTTACTCTCCATCCACAAATGGCTATTTTTCACAATCTCTGCGTCAATCTACGGGATCACTTGTGCGACGTACTCACGTACGTCTCCGCGTAATCCCTTGATTATCTTGATCTTGTAAAAAATACCTCATTTCTGGATTGGAGACTCGCTAGTGCCTAAGATCTATTTGTGGGGAAGCACGCGCGAACGAAATGAGCGGGCATGCGAAAATGGTTTTCGCTCGCGGTTTGCCTTGTTCCGCTGCAGTTGTTAGTAGCGTAACTAGGCCAAAACGATTGCTTCTCCTTGTTTTTTTGTGTAATGATACGAAAAACTGTTTGCTTGTGCCTTGTTTCAATGTTGCGCAGGGGAGAGGGGAAGGTGGCTGTTTTCGAGCATAGGGCGGAAGTCCTTCAAAACGAAGAGGTGGCTCCAGACACCTACCTCATGGGTCTGAAATCCGTGCCCATCGCTTCGGCGGCGAGACCGGGCCAATTTGTCATGCTGCGTGTTGCCGAAGGGGTTGATCCTCTCTTGAGACGACCGTTTTCCGTTTGCTCTATTCGTGACGGCGCAATTGTGCTGCTCCTCTACCGGGTCGTCGGGAAGGGAACGCGGCTCATGGCAGATATGAGGACAGGAAGCAGCATTTCCGTGGTGGGCCCCCTGGGTAAGGGTTTTGAACCGCGCGGAGCAGGAGAGGAGTGTCTGCTTGTGGCGGGGGGCATGGGAATCGCTCCCCTTGTGCTGCTGGCGCGTTCCATGGGGAAAACAGGAGTCATGCTCTTGACGGGATACGGGACTGCTGCCGAGATAGTCTCCCCGGTCCGGCTCGGCATAGAAGACTTTGCAGCTGGTGTGGCGACGGAAGACGGATCAGCCGGGCATCATGGCCTTGTCACTGCCCTCCTTGAAGATGCCGTGGCGGAAAAGGGCAAGAAGATCGTTTATGCCTGCGGACCCCCCGCCATGCTCAAGAAGGTTGCATCTCTGTGTATCGAGAAGGGGATTCAGGGCCAGGTCTCACTCGAAACAATCATGGCCTGCGGGATGGGGGCTTGCCTGGGATGTGCCGTCCCGGCGGCGCCGGGGTCGGGGCGAAGCTCCTTTCACGTGTGTCAAGACGGCCCTGTTTTTTCGGTCTCGTCCATCGATTGGGAGAACCTATGAACCAGCTTGAACCGGATCTCGGGGTCAGCCTCGGGCCGCTGAGACTCAGGAACCCCGTGCTGACAGCCTCCGGCACGTTCGGGTATGGGAAGGAATACGCGGAGATCGTGGACCCGAACCTGCTGGGAGGGATCGTGGTCAAGGGACTCTCCCTCGAACCCCGGCCCGGCAACAGTCCCCCGAGAATTGTCGAAACCCCGGCCGGGATGCTGAACGCCATAGGGCTGGAGAACGTCGGCATAGAAGCGTTCCTGAAAGAAAAACTCCCTTGGCTGCAAAGCCTGGATACAGCCGTTATCGTGAATATTTACGGCCACAGCACCGAGGAATACGGCGCTGTGGCCGCGCAGTTGAAAGGGGCAGAAGGAGTAGCGGCCCTGGAGATCAACATCTCCTGTCCAAACGTAAAGATGGGAGGCATGGCATTCGGAACAGATCCTGCCGCTTCTGCCGAGGTAACCGAGACGGTGCTCGAGAACAGCGATAAGCCCGTGATCGTCAAGCTCACTCCCAACGTGACAGACATCTGCGCCGTGGCCGCTGCGGTCGAGCAGGCCGGCGCTCATGCCGTCTCTCTGATCAACACCCTGACCGGTATGGCCATTGATACGGAAACCAGGAGGCCGCGGCTCGGCAATGTCTCAGGAGGGCTTTCCGGTCCCGCCATCAGGCCGGTTGCACTGTACATGGTCTACCGAGTGGTCAGGGCGGTCAGTATCCCGGTGATAGGAATCGGGGGAATTATGGACGTGGAGGACGCCTTGGAGTTCCTGATTGCGGGCGCCCGGGCCGTCCAGGTGGGGACGGCAAACTTTGTGAAGCCCCGTGCGTCTCTGGACATTATTGCAGGACTCAGGAAGTATTGCATTGATCATGACGTGCAAAAGGTAGAGGACCTTATTGGCACCCTGATATTGTAGGAGCGACCTCCTGGTCGCGAATATTTGTCGGTTCGCAACGAGAACGTTGC
>CAZEGG010000448.1:0-2524 GCA_964511755.1 uncultured Desulfobacteraceae bacterium
GACGGCAAACTTTGTGAAGCCCCGTGCGTCTCTGGACATTATTGCAGGACTCAGGCAGTATTGCATTGATCACGATATAGCCCGGATAGAGGACCTTATTGGTACCCTGATATTGTAGGAGCGACCTCTTGGTCGCGAACATTTGTCGGTTCGCAACGGGGACGTTGCTCCTACAATGGTGGATGTTTAGTCTGTAGGAGCAAGCTCCAGCTTGCGAAAATCTGCTTGTGACCTAAAGCAGGTGAAGATAATCATATGGCCAGGAACCAGATCGCCCACCAGAGCAATCTCAGGAAAGGAAGATTTTCCGCTTCGGGAAGGGCATACTCGGTGACCAAATGTGCGAAGCCTGGTATTACGCTGACCCAGGATTCTTTGGTCGCAGGTGCGCTGATAGACATTTTTTTCTGGATGGATGTCCATGAAAGAATATCACTCGGAGCTTTTGTGGTAATGCCGGATCACTATCATCTTGTTTTCAAGCTGAAAGAAAATGGGCTCGCTGATGTGATGAAATCTGTGGGATCGTACAGTGCCAGGGAGATCAAGGAAAGTGTAGATGTTCAGGGGAGCATATGGCAGAAAGGGTACTGGGACCGGGGAATAAGAACAGAGGAGGATGTTCGAGAGATATTCAACTACATTCATAACAATCCTGTAAGAAAGGGATTGGTCGAACGACCTGAAGAGTGGCCGTTCTCTTCTCTGAATAGTGCGTATTATGAAAGAATCAAATGGGACCTCTTCCTGTAGGAGCAAGTTGCCTTATTCAAATGTAGGAGCGACCTCCTGGTCGCGAATATTTGTCGGTTCGCAACGAGAACGTTGCTCCTACTATCATTTAAGTTCGCGACCAGGAGGTCGCTCCTACAGGAGAAAAGGAGTTGAATAACGATGCCGGAAAAAAAGCTCACCAAAAAACAGATTGAGGACCTCTCGAAGAGGCTGACCTACTCGCCCCGGCTGGTTTGGGACGAAATCAGCGCTGCGGAAAAGAAGCGCGTCTTTTCCTTTGCAGACGGCTACAAAACCTTCCTGGACAGGGCAAAAACCGAAAGAGAGGCGGTTTCATGTATCCGAGAAATGGCGGAAAAATCCGGGTTCCAGCTTGACCCGGGCAAGCGCGTTCACGGACCTCTCATATGCACGTTTCATGGGAAGGCCATCGCCCTTGTAAAACCGGGAAAGGAGGCCCTCGAGGAAGGTGCCCGCATCATTGTCTCCCATATCGACGCCCCCCGCCTGGACCTCAAACAGCGGCCTCTCTACGAAGAAGTGGACCTGGCATTTCTCAAGACACACTATTATGGCGGCATAAAGAAATTCCAGTGGCTTTCCCGGCCCCTGGCGATCCACGGCCGCGTGGTGAAAAGGGATGGAAACACCCTGGATCTTTCCATCGGCGAGGCCGAATCAGACCCGGTTTTCACCGTGCTCGACCTGCTGCCCCATCTGGCAAGGAAGATCCAGTACCAGAAAAAACTGGGCGAGGCCATTGAAGGAGAGAAACTCAACCTGATCGTGGGAAGTCTCCCGCTCGGAGACAGTGAAACCAAAGAACGCTTCAAGCTCGCCGTGCTCAATCTCCTCAATGAGTCCTACGGGCTGACGGAAGAGGACCTGCTGAGCGCTGAACTGGAGGTGGTGCCGGCCGGCAACGCGAGGGACGTAGGGTGGGACCGCTCCCTGGTGGGCGCATACGGCCAGGACGACCGGATCTGCGCATATGCCGGCCTCAGGGCTGTATTGGATTCGAAAGATACGGCAAGAACAGCAATTGCCCTGTTCGTTGACAAAGAGGAGATTGGGAGCGAGGGTGCGACCGGCGCCAAGTCCAGGTTCCTGGAATCGGTTATCGCGGATGTGATGGAGATGCTGGGACAGCGGGCAAGTTCAATCGGTGTGTCCAGGGTTCTGAGCCGGTCCCGGGCCCTGTCCTCGGATGTCAACGGGGCGCTGGATCCCGATTACCAGGAGGTTCATGAAAAACAGAATGCGGCCCGTATGGGATACGGCGTATGCATCACAAAATTTACCGGGCAGGGCGGCAAGTACAGTGCCAATGACGCGGACGCAGAATACGTGGGATGGCTGCGGCGTCTTTTCAACAGGGAAAAAATCATCTGGCAGACCGGGGAACTCGGCAAGGTTGACGAGGGAGGAGGCGGTACCGTGGCAAAGTTCCTTGCCCCCTACGGCATGGATATCGTCGACTGCGGTCCGGCCCTCCTGTCCATGCACTCTCCCTTTGAGATAGCCCACAAGGGCGATCTCTTCATGACCTGGAAAGGATTCAAGGCCTTTTTCGAAGCTCCATGATGACGGTCGTGAGCCCTGAGTCGTGGACTTTGACCCACAATTTCCCCGCAGCGCAGCCGATCCGGCAGGAATCCGGCCTGGGGGACGTGGTCACGCTAAATGACCCTTGACAAAAAGGGGACTGTTTTAATATATTGTGCTAAAATAACCTCATGCTGATCTGGAATCTCAGCCGGAATCAGTGTCTCATTATATGTTTTCGTAG
>CAZEGG010000449.1:0-2524 GCA_964511755.1 uncultured Desulfobacteraceae bacterium
GGATCACAACGTATCGATCCCCTTGAAGGGGTTCCTTGCGATGTCTCTCCAGGAGTACTATCAGCCCCGCCGTGGATGCGGGCAGGACGCTCAACCCCTCCCTTTCCCTTAAAAGTCGCGAATAGGACAACATGCTTCTGTCGCTGGCATACGAGGCCCAACCTCCTGTGGCTCTCACCGCCTCGAGGGCATAATCTCCATCAATGGAGTGCCAGTTAATCAACGGCTCGTTGATCGCCGTTTCCTTGATCTGTTCCGGTTTAAGGTCTTCACAGTAAGGGGCATTTTTCACGAACGCCCGGATGATCGGATTCTTTCCGTGAGAAGAGCCTGCCACCAGACGTGGGATTCGGGACGTCTTGCCCCGGCGGTAGAGGCTCAGGAATCCTTTGTAAATCCCCGCGAGGGTGGTGCCGTTTGAAACGGGAACAGCCACGGCTGCAGGCGCATCGCGCAGGTCATCATAGATCTCATAGGCGACCTCACCATAGGCCTTCAATTGGAGAGCTGTATTTGCCCCGCCCGGATTGGCGTCATAAATTTCATCATTTCCAGCCCGCTCTTGAGACGCCATCACCGCTGATTCATAATCTCCGGGAACATGAACGATCTCCGCGTTGAAGTTCAACATCTCCTGCATCCTTCTGGAGTGGAACCCTTTCGGGATGTAAATGATGCAGCGCAGCCCGGCCATGGAGGCGGCAAGCGCGACGGCTGCCCCATAGTTGCCGCATGTGGCCACGGTAATGGCATCAAAACCCCGGCGCATGGCATCCATGGCCTGGGCAAACGCGATACGGTCTTTCTGGGTCCCGGTGGGGTTTCCTCCTTCGAATTTGAGATAGAGCTGCCTGAGACCCACCTCTCTCTCAATATTCCGGGACCTTGAAAGAGTGGTGTCCCCGACTTCCGAGTCAAAGATGTCTTCGTAGGCCTCCAGACGATCCTCGAGAGGCTGAGAGATGTCCCCCGCGATTGCTTTCTGAGTCTCGAGCTCCGGAGCGATAATGGGTGCCTGCGAACTCGCGTCATCCAGCAAATGAAGCCTGTTTTCCTCCTGTTTTTCGGGGAACGACGCTTCTCCCCCGGAGGAGGGTTCTTCCGCAGCAAGTGTTCGGTTCGATTTCTGGAGTTTCTGGGTCATCGGATCACCTCCAGCGACCTGTTCTGGTCCGTCAGTGGCGGTTTTCTCGGAATCACCCTTGTCCTCAAAAGACCCCAACCCCGCGGACTCACGACAGCAATGGGCGCGCGTTCAGCCGAGCCGGTTGACCACGGATGATTCTTATTGACAAGTATAGGGCCGCCACAAGCACAAATCAAGCCGGAAGTAGCACGCTGATACGCCGTAAGGCGTCATCCTCTGATCTTCCAACCCCGTACTGATGAATCGAGAATTGCAACATCCGGATTTCCGGGAATCCGCTGCAAAACAGTATGCCTTCCTCGTTTTTTTGCTAAAGAACCCTTGAATTTTTATTCCTGCTCTGGTTACATCAGAGGGACCGTTCCACCGGATAGACGCGGCAAGAGAATGGTCCGATCGCTCCGACGGAAATGGAAGAAATAATCGGGGAGGAGGAAACCATCAAAATGAAAACCCTGGGAATAGTGGGAAGCCCGCGAGGATTGAAGGGGAACACGGGGAGGCTTATGATGGAGGTGCTCAAGGCTGCTGAAGCCGAAGGCGCGTCGGTCAAAGCCATTGCCCTGCCCGGCGGGACAGTGCTTCCGTGCACGGCCTGCAACACGTGCCATAAGAAGGGATACTGCCCCCAGAAAGATGACTTTGAGAATATCAGGGAGGAAATCATCGGAAGTGACGGCGTCGTGATCGCAAGCCCCAATTACATATTCAACGTAAGCGCCCAGTTGAAAGCCTTCATGGACCGATGCTGCGGCGTCATACACCGCATGGCGTTCGAAGGAACGTATGGCGCGTCCGTCGTCACCTCCGGCGGCGGCGATGAAGAGGCTGTGGCCGGAATTATAGACCATTTCATGATAACCACGGGAATCACTCCTGTCGGCTCCGTCTGGGCGACAATGGGCTCTTTTGCCGGGGATGCGTTTCCACCGAAAATATTGGAAAAAGCACAAGCCCTTGGGAGGAAACTGGTCCATGACTGGAAGCACCGCGTTTCAACGCCGGAAATCCTGGCCCGCAAAGCGCAGTTCATGGAAAGGATGCGGCAACTGATGCTGTATCGCAAAGACGAGTGGCCCAGCGAATATGAGTACTGGAGGAAGCACCGCGGGCTGTGAGAAGGGAGCCGAAATATTGGGTGCTACTTTGGATAATCGACCCAGTCAGGCACTTCCCTGGGCCGCCATTTCCTGCCGTAGATGAGGTTATCGAGGTGGGGGAAAACCCGCCGGGCCAAGGGGGACCGGCGGATGAACCACCTCACGAATCGATGGAGAGGCCGATCGGGTCTGCTGAATGGGCATACTCCCATGCAGACCGAACAATCGGTTCCCACCTTGCCCCAGTAATCGAAACAGGTCTCCTCGTTGAGCTTCC
>CAZEGG010000450.1:0-2513 GCA_964511755.1 uncultured Desulfobacteraceae bacterium
CTCCTGTGAAATATCCCTGCTCCGCCAGATAACGTGAACCCGGATACACGCCCAGCTCTTCGTCCGAGCACATCATTCCTTTCACATCGCAACGTAAGTCCACATTCAGGCGGGATACTGTCTCAAGCGCCAGGAAAAGGCTTCCGATGGATCCTTTCATATCCACAGCGCCCCGTCCGTAGATCCTGTCGCCGGCGACCTCGCCGAAAGGGTCATGTTGCCATCCTGAACCGACAGGCACCGTGTCCATGTGCGCATAGATGCAGCACGGAGGCTTCCCGGTATCTCTGGAGGCAACAAGATTGATTCTGTCGCCCGTCACTTCCGGACGGATTTCTGCTGCCTTTTCAGGGGGCAGGATCACTCGCTCACAATTAAAATCCCATCGACGGTAATATGACTCAAGTACTGCAACAAACGTAGAATAGGTGTCATGAGAAGGAACAGTCGTATCGACTTCCAGGAGCTTTTTCATCACATCGATGATGAATTCGTCCTGTGCGTCTATGAACGAGCAGATTTTATCAAATTGTGAAGACATCATAACTTTCTCCGCCAAACCCTACTTTTCCGGAAGCGAAGCAAACATCTGAATGACGCCCTCAGACGGCGGCGTGAGCCCGAAGCCGCCCCATTTCATCATCACGCCTGCATAAGATTCGGCAAAATACGTTGTCGTGGCGTCACTCACAATCGAGGCAAGATAGCCATGATCTATTGCATCTCTGAAGGCTGTCTCCACACACTCATCGGTGACAAAACCGCAGAGGAAAAGATACTGTATTCCCATGTGGCGAAGAACACGATCGAGACTGGTCCCGGTAAAAGCGCTGCTGACCGTTTTACTCAGGGTGATCTCACCCTTCAGAGGCGCACATTCAGGAAGAAACCGGGCCCCTTCGCTCTCCGGGGGATAGTACCAGTTCAGCATCCTGTGAGCCATCCCCGTATCTCTCGCATCTCCCGAAAGCGCTGCAATCCGAACGTGGATCGGCGGAATCCCATGCTGGCGTGCTGCGGTGAGGAGCTTTTGTGAAGCCGAGAGAGCCGCTTCAAACCGTTTTTTGTAGTCAGCGAGGGCCGCGTGAACATCTTCAGCGGGCAGGCCTGCATCGATTGCCCTCTTTGCCATGTAATCGGCGGTGGACAGCTCTTGGATATCAATAAGCAAAAGGGCTGTATTCATACGGCTTGGCGGTGGTCCGACAGGTGTCAGACCCTTTTCCGATACGCCATAAGCTGCCCCGATGACCTGCGCTAAAGTGATTTCAGACATGTTTTTGATTCCTCCTGTAAATTGTTGATTTGAAAACGTGCTTTTTCGCAGCAGCGTAGCAAGTAGGATGGTTTGGTGTCAAGGCGACATTGAAATCGGTCCGCCTTTCACCGAACACGTGTTCTTGGCACGCGGGTAGGCAGGTTGGAAATCCGGGCTCTTGTCTTGATGAACCGGCGGGTGTTTCGGCACTCAGCCGCCCGGCATTTCGGTTTCTCCTTCCTGTTCAAATTCGTAAAGCGTCTTGATAATGAAGCCGACGTAATTGTTGCACGTGTCCTTCCAGGCTCCCGATTCCCGAAACCGCTTGTACTCCCCGGGCTTGGAGAAATCGGTCTCCACCAGATCCAGGCAGGTGATACTGCCGAACTCTTCTGTAAAACGCCGCACAACCTCACCGGAAAGACGGCGTATGGTCTTGCGTGCTTCTCTGGCCTCTTCCTTGTCCCTGAGATCGCAACGGTGGCGCAATGCCAGGCTCACGGCCGAAGCCGAAACAGCGCCGCACGGCGCCTGCTGCCAGCTGCTGATGCCGCCCATGAAGGGGATGCAGGCCCACAGAAAATCTTCGTTGCCGAGGTCATATGACTCCCACATAACTTGCAGGACAGAAGGCCCTCAGTGGTAACCCCGATGCATCAATTCCAGGGAGCGTTTCCTGGCTTGCTCAAGTGAGATTTTCATGACCGCGGTTCACCCTCCTCTCTGTTTCATCCCCGGGCTCCGGCCGTTTCTTCCTGAAACGTACGCAATCTCTACTCCGGATCCGGTTTCTTCCACCGGTAGGGCAGTTCTCGTACGGTGCCTGGTTCGGTCATCGTGCTAAGGGCTTCCAATGCATCCGTGATAATGCGGCGCTGGCGTTTTGCATTTTCCGGTTCGCCGAGCATGCTGCCGCGGGGAAACTTGACCAGCAGAGCCCGAGGCGGCTTGATGTGGCCCATCCGATCGGGCATGTTCCCCATGGAGATGGTGGGGATTCCTGCCTCCTCAACCGCCCGCTGAATCAGACCCACGGTCTGATGGCACTTGGGTCAGACCGGTACCAGGAACACCATGCCTACTCTTTCCGACTGCAACCGGGCTATGACCTTCGGCACCGATTCGGTAAGCAGTCTCGCCACGTCGTTGACGTAACTGAAGCTGTAATGGGTATCCGCAACTTTTCCAACGGTTCCTTCTTTTTCCAGTTCAACAAGGCGCTGAATGGGAAAGATGGTATTGACGTCCTGCTCCG
>CAZEGG010000451.1:0-2497 GCA_964511755.1 uncultured Desulfobacteraceae bacterium
GGAAAGTGGTTCTAACGGCCGAAAACAAAAAGGAAATCATCGATAAATTCAAACTCCATAACAATGACACGGGGTCACCGGAGGTTCAGATTGCCCTTTTGAGCAATCGGATCAAATACCTCACGGATCACTTCAAGGTTCACAAGAAGGATCACCATTCGAGGCGGGGTCTCCTGAAACTGGTCGGTCAGAGGCGCCGGCTCCTGAACTACCTCAAGAAAAGTGATGTTGAACGGTACAGGGTTATTATTAAAGAGCTCGGTATTCGGAAGTAATGCATAAGTCCCGTGTGAACGGATTTTCAGCTAAACGAAAGGAAATACAGAAAAATGATACAAAATTGCTCCATGGAATTAGACGGGCGGAAGCTCCATGTGGAGACGGGCCGCATAGCCAGACAGGCCAGTGGATCAGCAGTCGTAACCCTGGGAGAAACGGTCGTCCTGGTTACCGCTGTTTCCACAAACGAAATGCGTGAAGGAATCGATTTCTTCCCCCTTACCGTGGAATACCAGGAGATGTCCTACGCCGGCGGAAGAATACCGGGAAATTTCTTTCGCCGGGACATGGGTCGTCCCAGCGAGAAGGAGACATTGACCGCCCGGTTGATAGACAGACCCCTCAGACCCCTTTTTCCAGACAACTACCGTTTCGAGACACAGGTGATTGCGACCGTGCTGTCAACGGATAAGGAGAATGAGGGGGATGTGCTTGCGATCCTTGGCGCCTCTGCGGCTCTCGAGGTTTCAGATATCCCTTTCAAAGGGCCGATCGCCGGCGTGCGCGTCGGACGGATAGACGGCCGGTTGGTTGCGAATCCCACGGTAAGCCAGCTCAAGGATGCTGATATCAACCTTATTGTAGCAGGGAACCGCAATGCCGTTGTCATGGTCGAGGGGGGCGGAAGGTTTGTGTCGGAATCGGACATGGTTGAAGCCATCTTTTTCGGGCATAAGGCTATGCAGCCCATGCTGGATCTTCAGGAAGATCTGAAGAGAACGGTGGGAAAAGAGAAGAGATCGGTTCCGGAGGCAACGGTGGAGGGAGCATTTCTCGACGACCTTACGCGTGCGGCTACTCCCCTGCTGCAGCAGGTAATAACCATTGCGGACAAACTTGACCGCCAGAAGAAGCGGGAAGAAACGCAACAGGCCGTCCTGGAACTGCTTGGAGGTGAAGACGAGTCCCGGCACCCGGCGATAAAGAATGCCCTCCACGATCTCGAGCGGCAAATGGTGCGGAAGATGATCCTGGAGGATGGCCGCCGGATTGACGGCCGTTCCTTTACAGAGGTAAGGCCCATCGAATGCGTGGTGGGAATCCTGCCTCGGGTGCATGGTTCAGCCCTCTTTACCAGGGGCGAGACCCAGGCCATGGTCTTAGCGACCCTTGGAACGGAGTATGACGAACAGAAGATTGAATCCATATATGGAGACCATTTCCGATCTTTCATCCTGCATTACAACTTTCCGCCGTACAGCGTGGGGGAGGCAAAGCGGCTCGGCGGGCCCGGCAGACGGGAAATCGGACACGGGGCCCTTGCGAGGCGTGCCCTCATACCCGTCATGCCCGACAAGGAGGAATTTGCTTATTGTACAAGGATCGTATCCGAGATCATGGAATCAAACGGTTCATCGTCCATGGCAACGGTCTGCGGCGCCTCGTTGTCTCTCATGGACGCCGGTGTTCCGATAAAGGAGCCGGTCGCGGGTGTCGCCATGGGTCTGGTCTCCGACGATGCAAATGTTGCTGTGCTCACCGATATAATCGGCGATGAAGACCACTACGGAGATATGGACTTCAAGGTGACGGGGACTCGCGACGGCATTACCGCCCTTCAGATGGATATCAAGATGGAGGGAATAACCAGCGACACCCTGGAAAAGGCACTGGAACAGGCCAGAGAGGCGCGGCTTCACATTCTTGAAAAGATGAACGAGGCGATCTCCAGGCCGAGAACGCAGGTTTCTCAGTATGCACCGGTGGTCATCCGCATGGAAATCAAGACTGAAAAAATCCGGTCACTGATCGGTCCGGGAGGCAAAACGATCAAACAGATCACTGCCGACTCCGGGGCCCGTGTTGAGGTGGATGACGATGGAAATGTGGTCATTGCCGCTGCGGACCAGGAAAGCGCCGATGCGGCGGTGGAGATGATCAAGGAGATCGTGCAGGAAGCTGAAATCGGGAAGCTCTACATGGGGAAGGTTCGGAAAATTATGGACTTTGGCGCGTTTGTAGAAATCCTTCCCGGTACCGATGGTTTGATCCATATATCCCAGCTTGATCGAGGACGGGTCGAGAAGGTCACGGATGTGCTGAAGGAAGGTGACGAAGTGCTGGTCAAGGTCCTCGACGTGGATGACAACGGAAAGATTCGCCTTTCCCGAAAGGCTGCGTTGGACGAGAATCCGGACAATGTATCATAAGACGGTTCTCAAGAACGGGCTCAGGATCGTCTCCGAGCAACTGGATCACCTGAAATCGGTTTCTCTGG
>CAZEGG010000452.1:0-2481 GCA_964511755.1 uncultured Desulfobacteraceae bacterium
GACCAGATTGAAAAAGACGGCATGACGAAAATCGTTTTCATGGACGGAACGATCAAAGACCGGGACGAATGGTTGAACTGTATGAAATATTATGATCGTCTGTTTGTCGTTGTGGAAGAGAATGAACCTGTTGCCGTGGGATGGCTGAATAGATTTGAGGGGAAAACAGCAAGGGCTCACTTCTGCTTCTTCTCGTCAGTGTGGGGGCGAGCCGTTGAGATAGGAAAAGAGATGGTCGAACAGGTCATCAATCTTTCAGGTCGGCAAGTCCTGATAGGAATTGTACCAAAGAAAAATATAAGAGCGACAAAATTTGCCGTGAAATGCGGCGCTGAGATAGCCGGAGAAATACCTTGTGCGTGCTGGAACGACTTTGCAGGCGTAAGTGAAACAGGAGTTTTGGTTTATTACAGGAGGTGAGCAACATGGGCGGTGGGGGTAGTAGCAGTAGCGGGATTGACGCCGAGTACAACGATAGGATGGCTACGATTGCAGAGAATTACAAAGACTGGGCGGATCAATATGGCAACTTCTATAAATACGGGACATTCACGGCTCCATCATCAGGAGAAACTGGTACGACGGCAGCCCCAAGCACAACTGACGCGGGCCTTTCGGAGGGACAATCGGCAAGCGCAGAAAGGACGGCGACTGGGCAACCGAAGTTTATCAAAAAGGCCGACGGCACGGTTATGAAATACAGTCCTGCCTACGGTGGCATGTACGTCGAAGCCACACCGGAAGAGGCTGCGGCGTTTTCGGGGGCTGGAGGAGGCAGTGGTGCTACCGGGAGTTCGGGAGGCGTATCGACTGTTCCTGTACCGGAAGACGCCATTTCCTACGCCAATATGGAAAAAAAGATGATTGCGGCCAATATGAAATTAATACCTCTCCAGACTGAAGCCGGAACGGAAGCCATAAAGTCCGCATTGACGTATGATCCTATGCAGGTGGGAGCCAAGGCAGCCAATACAGTCATGCAACAAGGAGGTATTCAGCAAGGGGCTCTCAGACGAGAAGCCGGGAGAACGGGGATCGATCCAAACTCAGGACAGTATATTTCCATGCTGGGAGACCTGAATCTTGCAACTCAGAAAAATGCCGCGTTCGCCAAAACGACAGCAGAGCAGCTCGCGGAGCAGGAAAAATGGAAACGGCTTGCGCAGATAGGCTCGAGTATCCAGTAGGAGGACGATGATGCTATATCGTGTACAAAATCCAATGGACAAAGCATTTCAGGGTCTCGGTGGGGAACAACAGGCCGCAGGATCTATGATGAGGGCGAACCCAAAACCTGAAAAGACAGCCGGTGGTGCATTGCTGAACGCAGGAAGCGGAGCACTCACGGGTCTTAGTGCTGCAAGTACTATGGCAGAAATGGGAATGGTCGGGGCCGGTGCCGGTCCATGGGGTCTCGCCATAGGTGCGGGTGTGGGCTTGCTGTCCTATATGTTCAGTTAAGGAGAAGACAAAATGCCAGACGCATGGGGAAGACCAACGCCACAAGATTGGCTCGGGCTTGCAAGCGGGTTTGCCGCACTCGGGCACAACATTAAAGCTGATAAACGCGCAGACGAAGAATACAAGTACACGAAAGAGCAGCGTGAGATTGAGAGCCAGGCAATGCAGGGCGCAATGGCATTAAAGAAGGATCCAAAGGCTGATCTCGCTTCACTGGGCTTGAAACCAGAAGCCCAGTACAGAGCCCAGGTCATGGCTACAAAAGATATGGTTGATTCTCAAAGACTCAGCAATGAACAATTTATCACCAGGCAGCAACAGCGCCGGGAAAACCAGGCCAAGATTCTGGAGAGTTGGCAGAGATACCAGGGTCTCGCTGAAAAGGGGGATGTTCAAGGCGCCTGGAATGAAGCTGTATCGGCGTTTCCGTTCCTTCCTGACGGGAAAGACATCATTGACAGGAAACCGGATGGTTCTGTAACCGTCATGGATCATATAACAAATACTGTCCATGAGGTGAAGCCGGATCTTGGTTTAGCGAAAAAGCTGTACTCAATAGGCATCGATCCGAAAAAATATGCTCTGCTTTCACTTTCCACTGACCAGAGCATTATCAACAAGAATCTTGATTCGGCTATCAAGGCCAGAGATATTTATGAAACTGCTCAAGGTGGCGTCAAATATGCTCCAGGCATCGACCCGAATACACACGAACCAAAAGCAATGCTTCTATGGGCGAGGACGGAGAAAGGTCATAGGGCTGGAACGAGCGTAGAAGATCCGAGCGTAATCAATGAAGTCATGGTTGCAAAGACCGAGAAAGAAAAAACAGCCGAAAATAAAGGCGCTCTTGAGGTAAAATTCAAAAAACAGCAAATTTCAACTTCAGAAGCGCAGGAAGGACTCGCAAGGGCAAAAACAAATGCGCTCGGAGAAACTGCAAGTACGGTAGACGTTAAAGGAATAGGCCGGATGACTGTCAAAGACGCTACCAATGCAATGAAGACGCTCGGCAATCAA
>CAZEGG010000453.1:0-2447 GCA_964511755.1 uncultured Desulfobacteraceae bacterium
CCGGAGCATCTAGCTCGTAGGGCGCTTCACCCTGGCAGCCGCGGCAGATCGTTCCGTGTTTCACCGGATAAGGCTCGGAGCACAACGGGCACAGGGCCACCGGGCCCATGTGCGGCTTGGAACGGATGCCGTCGGATACCGTTACGCACTGAACCGAGCACACGGCGGCCCCGGCGAGTCGGATCTCATCCACGAGACGATCGGAGTCCTGATCCTTCTTAGCCTTCTCCTTGAGCATCCAGCTCTTCAGTTCAGGCCATGCCCCTAGCTTGACCGGATCCATGAATACGCGATAGCCCTTCCCGGTATGCTTATCGTACAAGGTGAGCGCCCAACGTCCGAGGTCGACAATCTTCATCCAGTTGTTTCCCACGGAGAGCGGCGTGAGGAGCTGCACCGCATCGGGCAGGCACTTGCGGGTCTCGACCACAGCCTCGAACAGGGTGCCCGGAGGAAGCAAGCTGCGGGCACGCTCGACCATGTACCCGCCGAGCAGAACGCCTGGTGCAGGGTAGCCATGGAACTCCCGGACTTTTTGCTTGAATTCTTCAAACGTATAAGGACCGATGTTCATGAGTTCTCCATGAGAGTTGAAACCTCTGGCCTTTATAAAACCCCTCGCCTTGAAGGCGAGAGTTGTTCAGTTCACCGTGAATGGCTTTGACGACTTGATTATGCCGTCAGCAGCCCAGGTTGTTGTCAAAAAAATTCTTCTCGGGCACCGGACTCTCCTTGCCCGGCGAGGGGCCGGGAGCAGCCGGCTTCCTGGGAGACGTTCCCTCTGCCGGCGGCCGCACCAGTGGATACAGCTTGCGCCAGGCCTCCATCCCTCCCTTCACCGCGTAAACCACGTAGCCGTGCTCTGCCAGAATCTTCGCCGCCTGCAAACTTCTGTGCCCGCTTCGGTCTATGAACACCAGCGTCTTGTCCCTCGGAAACTGCTCGGGGTTCTTCTCGATTTCCTCCAGGGGCACATTCCGCGCCTCAAAAATCTTGCCGAGCGGACCGGCCAACTCTTTCGGAGTGCGAACGTCAATGAGATATGCATTCGGATCGGACTGGAACATGATTTTGAGACCCTGGGCACTGATCAGCAGCACCTTTCCCGATGACGATGATTCCTCAGCCTGTACCGGAAGCCATCCCCAGAAGAATCCTAGAATCACGATTACCGCCAGTGTGCCTGTCTGCGTGAACCGGGTTCTCCGTTCCTTTGCACACTGTCGAGTAGTTCCCATAGCCGCAGATATTCAAAGCGTTGAGGGCAATAGTACCAGCCATCTTCTGGTCGAGATCAAACGGTCTATCCGCTGACCGGCAGAAGGTTGACCATGGTGCTGCTGAACGAAGCGCTGCCACCGATAGGATCCGAAACAGTCACGTCCTTGAGCACCGGGTCTACCTGCATGATGTAATTGGGGCAGATACCCCTGGCCCGGCGCTTGTCGCCCTTAATCAGATGACCGTCCACCACCATGTCGTGAGAGCCGTAGGCCCAGTGCCCGTAGTGCCACGACGCTGCAGCGGTCCCGGGGCGAATGCCTTCCCTTACCTCCACCTGCGCAATCATATCCAGGACCCGCTTGTCGCCGTCCATAAGGTGCAGCTTGCCGTCCGTGTTCACCTGGGAGACCATGCGCACCCACTGGTCCGGCTTCAGCCCGAGGCGTTCGGCGTCTCTGGAATTGAGCCAGATCCTGTTCGCCGGCTGAAGCGCAATATTGCCCCAATAATTGGAGATAGTCCGCGACTGGCCGCCGAATGGCTCTTTGAAGGTAAACAGCCTGAGTGAATAGCCTTCCTTGTACACCAGAGGCCGGCCCGAGGCGTCGGTTTCGCCCCGGGCCACAGGGGTCCCGCTGAAATATTGGCCGCTCAGGCTGTTTTTCTGCTTGGCTACCTGCTCCACAAAGATATGAAACATCCCTCCGAAGGTATGATACGCTAAGGTCTTGGTTCCATATGCTTTCCCGTAGGCGTCGAACCGGCCGCCACGGTTGAGGACATAGACCGTCTTGCGCCATTCAGTCTCGGACCTGAGGGCCTTCTTCCAGCGCTCCTCGACGAAGACCGATTTGGGCAGATGCTTCCGGGCCTGCCGGAAGAGCTCGAGCTCGCGGTCATCTGCATCCGGAACAGCATCGTTTTCGTTGTCGCCGTATGCCTGATTGGCCACGATCTTGAGGTACCAGTCCTCAGGTCGGTCGAAATTCATACCCTGGCCAAACGCATTTTTGCCGAATCCGGGGAGATTGAGCTGTTTGGCCACCGCGATGAGGAAGGTCTCCATGCACAGGGGCGCCTTCTCGCCGTCAAACTCCACATCTTCGGTGAGGGGGATGGCCGCAGGCTGCCGCACTTTGCTCACCCGGGTGGGCACATCCGGGGTGGAGCCGGGCGCCCCCCAGCGCTCGAGATAGGTCAGGTCGGGAACGATATAGTCGGCG
>CAZEGG010000454.1:0-2439 GCA_964511755.1 uncultured Desulfobacteraceae bacterium
AGGAAGCACGCTGGAAAGAACACGGCACAGTCGAACTGACTGAAGCGCTCAAAGAGAAACTGATCGCAGGCGTGGAAAGGGAACTGGACAGCCAGGATAGAGAGACGCTGGTGCAAAGGCGGGACCAGGCTCTGGCAAAAATATTCGTGTTGAAGAAAACCTATGGATTCTGAGGCGTTGCGCCGCACCCCTCCGGGTAGCTCGGCAGGGCTCATCCCCCGACGTCATTCCGGAAAACCCGCACTGCTTATCCGGAAACCAGCGTAGAAATCGGAGAACCCCTGAGCCTGAAAGAAGTGGACATCACAGAGAATCAGATGAAAGAAGAGATAGACACCTTGGCAAGAGTGGCCGGCCAGGACCCGACCATATGTACCACGCCATGCAGGTGCAAAGAGGAGAATCTCAGACAACTTTTTCAGGATATGTGGGCGGGAAGCTTCCTCTATCACTCCGGCTCTTGTGCCTGATTTAAGACTGATTTGCCCGCCACATCAAATGACTGCATCATTTGAGTTGAGGCGCCTTTTTGACCTCGTAGTGTTTGGCTGTCGGCTCGATCCTGGAAAGAAGACGTTTTGCTTCCGGCTCGAATACAGGTGTTTCGTAATCAGGACCCGCAAAAGCTTTTACCGCATCCAGCGATGCAAACAAATTCACTACCAGAAATTCGGATTCATCCATATTGTCCTGGCGTAAGATGTAACCGCCCTGATATCCGTCAATTTCTTTGAGTCCGGGAAGGACCACTTCCCGCAGCAGTTTTTCATAGGCCTCTGCATTCTCAGGCTTTGTCCAACCTTTCCAAACCCGTGCGATCATTATCAGCGACTCCCTTCAGCTTGGCAGATTTACAATAGGACGGCTTCCAGGGTTGTACTACAATGGGCGTTCCCACGTTTCAGAAACCAGATCATGGCCGAAACTGTGGTGGGGTTCACTTTCAATGAGTTCAAATCCCGCCTTTTTATACAGGCGGCGGGCGTCCTCCAAAACACTGTTCGTCCAAAGTGTGATCTTTCGATATCCGACCTGGCGGGCAAACCGGAGACATTCATCGATCAGACGAGTGCCGATTCCCATCCCGCGGGCGCCGGGCTCAACCAGGAGCAGACGCAGCTTGGCGACCTCTTTTGAATGCTTCACCAGAAACACCGAACCGACGTTTTTTCCGTCCCGTTCCGCAATCCAGCAGCGCTCTTTCTTCGGGTCATAATCGCGGATAAATTTGGCGACAATGTCTGCCACCAACGCTTCGAAATGCTCGTCCCAACCATACTCTGCCGCATAAAGCAGGCCGTGGCGATGGACAACCCAACCCATATCGCCGATTTGATGCGTTCGCAGGAGATAAGGAGCCCTTGATCTTGTGTCCGAACCGAGCAGATGCTGAATGGCCTGCATAGCTGCAATCAGACTTTCTTGACCTTCCATGCCCATCCTGTTCAACATGGTCTCAATCTGGTCTCTTGAATGCGAATTGAGATATTCGAACGCCTGCTGCCCCTGGGCAGTCAGGGACAGGGCCTTCAGCCGCCGGTCCGTTTCCGACGACTTTCTTTCGATCAATCCGCGATGTTTGAAGCTGCGGAGTATGCGGCTGAGATACCCGGCGTCCAGGGCGAGCAGTCTGCAAAGCTCTTTGGCCGTTGTCCCATGGTTGTGGGCAAGTTCGTAAATAATCCGGGCTTCGGTAAGGGAATACGGACTTTTCAGATAGTCTTCCGTCAGGACGCCGATTACCTGTGTATAAAACCGGTTGAATCCGCGAACCGCCTCTACCCGATTGTCCAGGTTTCCAAGCGTATTCATATTGCTCCAATGGTCATCCTGATAATTAAGTTGGTGTCCATCTACAAATGGATTTGGGCACTGGATGAGAACTAATTGACAACATCAACAAATTAATTGCTTTTGTCAACTAATTTCCTTTCAAAGCGATTGGATTGCCAAATGGCCATGTCCGCTCCTCGCTCTTGTTCGCTCTCCCTCCTCATCCTGGACAACTAGGTTATCCATGTGTCATTATCTGCGGAGGTATCTTTTCCCTTTCCGCCGTCTCAGCGGAAAGGGAAAAAATCAGTTTCTTTGCGGCCTCTGCGTCTTTGCGGTGAAGAGAAACAATTTCCGCGAACACACCATTTTCGGATGACCGGAGAATATTTTCGGCTCCTCCCTCCTATTGCTTTTTCAAGGACAAAGGGTATCTCATCGGTCGGGTTTTCAGGCCTCCTTCATTCTGGGATAAACCCCTGAGGATCATCAAATAGTCTGACTTCGTGAAAGATTCCTGAAAAAATTATACGAGTTATCATCGTCTTCTACCCCAACCGTCCGAGAAATATAAACCTTTGAATTTGAAGGAGAGCATTATATGAGCCTGCTGAAAGAAACAGCTATCGAATCAATTAAACGCTTACCGGAAGGGTGCACGCTCGA
>CAZEGG010000455.1:0-2437 GCA_964511755.1 uncultured Desulfobacteraceae bacterium
AAAACAACATCATGCGCGGCGCCTACTATGCCCTCACCGCCGCCCTTTCCGGCGCGCAGACCACGGCCCTTTGCAGTTTTGATGAAGCCTACACCATTCCCACGGAGCGGGCAGCCCTCCTCTCTCTCAGGACCTTCCAGATCCTCATGGACGAGATCGGGCTCAGGGACACGGTGGACCCCCTGGCAGGGTCCTATTTTGTGGAGACCCTGACCAAGGAAATGGAAGGGAAGATCCTGGAGGAGATGGAAAAAGTCGAAAGAATGGGGGGCATGGTCAGGGCCGTAGCTTCTGGCTACGTACAGGCGGAAGTGGCAAGGCAGGCCTATGAATTCGAAAAAAAACTACAGGAGGGGATGGTCAAAAAGGTTGGTGTAAACGAGTACACTGAAGGTGTGGACATGGAGGTGGAACTCCATGAATACAACGAAGAATGGGCCCAATTGCAGATAGAACGCCTGAAAGAACTCCGGAAGACCAGAGACAACAAGGCAGTGAAGACATCCCTCCAGGTCCTGGAAAAAGCGGCAAAAGACAAACGCAATGTCATGCCGTTCCTGGTGGATTGCTGCAGGAAGTATGCGACCGTGGGCGAGATGGCGAACGTGTTCCGCGATGTTTTCGGAGAATGGGTGGAACCCAATATCTTCTAGACGGCGCCGGATCTAAGGAGATTTTCGCCGCGACGGCACCGGCCTCTTTTCTGAGTGGCGGCTGGAGAGGAAACGTCACTTTATTGAGGGAGACGGGATTCACATGCGGCAGGAATGATCAATCGGGATGCAGGCGGTAGAGTACCATATTGGACATACGCGTAAAATTAGCCGGTTTGGAATTGAAGAATCCCGTTGTGGTGGCTTCCGGGGATATCGGATGTCATGTCGGCCAGATAAAGGAGGCCGAGCATTTCGGAGCCGCGGCGTTTATCACCAAAGGGTGCATTCCCCTGTCGGGCGCCTCCGGATTGTCCAGAAGGACCCGCATCCGGGTGGATTTCAAAAAGAACGCCTTGCGGGGACTGGCCGGATTTCGAAGGCTGGGGTTGGAACAGGCTGAAAGCCTGATTTCAGACGCAAAGAAAGAGGTGAAAATTCCGGTCGGCGCGAATGTATTCGTCATGCTGCCCACCGAAGAGGAAAAGGAAATTGTAACTGCTGCCGCCAAAAGGCTGTGTCGAAAGGGTGCCGACTTTATCGAACTGGATACTACCGGCAATCTGCCGGTCCATTTCGGGGAAACTGAAAAAATCGGAAAAACCGGGGAATACTTTTCGGGGGACATGGCGGAAAGATACCCGCGTTTCGTGTATGAAACGATCAAGGCGGTCAAGAAAGCCGTAGACATTCCTGTTTTTGGAAAGGTGGCTTACGAGAATATCAATGTGCCGGCCCTCATCAGCGCTATGGAAGGAGCCGGTATCGATGTTATCGATGTCGGCAACGCCGGGATGGGGGTGATGCCCGGTATCATGGACATCCATAAGCCGGATAGGATGGCGGGGGATTTTGTAAGCGCGGATAAGATCCTCAGCCTGTGCCTCACGGGAGATGCGTTAAGAAGATTTTCGCAGGCCTACATCATCAGGTCCGCCAAATCAGTCAGCACACCGATACTCGGGTGCGGCGGTATCATGGGATGGAGACATATTGTCGAGGCAATAATGTGCGGAGCGGCGGCGACCGCGGTTTGCTCCGCGTTTGCGATACGAGGTTTCGGCATTATCCGAAAGATGAAGGAAGGGCTCATACGGTTTATGGAAGAGGAGGGGTATGACTCGCTGGATGAATTCCGGGGCCTTTTCGTGGATAGAGTGGCCCTTACACCCGGAGAAATCAGAGTCTTTGACGTTGTGGCGAAGGTTGATCATGAGAAATGCAGCGGCTGCGGTCTCTGTGCAAAACCCGCTCATTGCGGTGTGTCGGAACGGGCAATAAAGATACTGGATAATAAAGCGGTAGTTGATGAGGCGCAGTGCCTGGGATGTGAGACATGCGCCGGTATTTGTCCCGAGACAGCGATAACTATGGTCAGAAAGCGGTAGGATTCACTGTATCGGGAAGTCTGACGGGATGGAACAGAATTTTCTTCAGCCCTCTTTCACACGGGACGGACATGTGTGAAAGGGGCTTGGGTTAAGAGGGAACAATGCGAATCGGAATTGACGTGGGTGGCACTTTCACTGATGCGATTCTCGTGAACGAAAAGACCGGGGCATTTCACTATACCAAGACGCCCACGACCCATGATGATCTGGCCGAAGGGGTGTTGAAAGGACTGGAAGAGATCCTCCGAATAGGAGGAGTGTCGATGGGCGATATCGATTATATCATCCATGGGACAACCATCGGCACCAATGCCATCGTGGAGGCACAGGGAGCCAAAGTCGGGCTCATCACCACCGAAGGGTTCGAGGACGTTTTGGAGATAAGACGGGTGG
>CAZEGG010000456.1:0-2431 GCA_964511755.1 uncultured Desulfobacteraceae bacterium
AGATCGAGGAGGATGAAGAAGAACTGGCGGAAGAAATACGGCAATCCATGTTTATCTTTGAAGATCTTATCAACCTGGACGATCGTTCCATTCGTGCTCTGCTGAAGGAAATCGGCAATGATGAGCTGCTGCTGGCGCTCAAAACGGCCTCTGATTCACTGAAAGACAGAATTTTTGGAAATCTCAGCCAGCGGGCGGCCGAGATGCTGAAAGAAGACATGGAAGTCATGGGGCCGGTCAAACTCGTTGAGGTGGAACAGGCGCAGCAGATGATCATCAAGACTGCCCGAAGGCTCGAAGAAGAAGGAAAGATAGTCATGGGAGGAAAGGGAGGTGACGACTTCATTGTCTAACCTTATCAAGAGAGAAGACGATTTTCGATTTGACATAGAATCTTTCGAAGAAGAAGACTTTGCGAACGGACTGGACATTTTTTCGGGCGAACATGCGAACGGAGGTCTGGTCTTGCCGCTGGGAGATCAGGTCGGGCACGGCCTGACTTCCTTGCCTCGGTACAGCTCCGGACAAAAGATGTCGAAGATTGAAAGGGAGGCGTACGAAAAAGGGTTTGAGCAAGGCCAGAAAGACGGTGTGGCACTCGGAGAGAAGAAGGCACAGGAAACCTGGAAGAAAATGATGGCTCTCTTGGAGGAACTGAAGGTTTTGAAGGGCAAAATATTCGAAGAGACGGAAGAGGAGATCATACGGTTGAGTGTGGCAATGGCCCGGAACATTATCAAAAAGGAAGTAGCCATGGATTCCGATACTCTCAGAAGATCCGTTCATCATGCATTGAAATATCTCAAAGATAAAAGTTTTGTACGCGTTCTGATCAACCCGGATGACATGAAAATACTTGAACCCTATTTAACCGAATTCGCAACAGATAATAAAATTGAAAATTTTGAACTGGCAGAGGATCATTGTGTCGACTCCGGGGGATGCATCCTTGAAACCGGTTTCGGGAGGGTCAACGCCACCCTGGAAGGCCAACTGACCGAACTGGAAATGGAGATGAAGGAAGCCTTCCACGCAAGAGAGGGAACAGGGGATGGGGCTCAGCCTTGAGCGGTACATACATTGCGTTGAAGATGCACAGCCTATCCGCCTTGAAGGGAGAGTCTCCAAGGTCGTTGGCACAATTATCGAGGGTACCGGACCTTCCATGCCCGTCGGTGGGGTGTGCAAGATTTTTCCGCCGGGGTCCGAAGAGCCTGTGCGTGCAGAGGTGGTGGGTTTCAGAGAAGGAGCTCTGCTGCTCATGCCGCTGGGACGTTCCGACGGTGTGGAGCCGGGGAGCATTATCGTCTCAGACCGATATGGTGCCTCGGTAGAGATCGATTCCCAACTGCTTGGAAGGGTTCTGGACGGTCTGGGCAACCCCATCGACAATAAAGGACCGCTCAAAAGACAAAAGGCCATATCGCTCTATGCTCCCCCGTTGAATCCCCTTGAAAGACCCAGGATCAATGAACCGTTGGATGTCGGGATCAGGGCCATCAACAGTCTCATCACCCTTGGCAAGGGACAGCGGGTTGCCATCATGGCCGGTTCCGGTGTAGGCAAGAGCGTGTTACTCGGCATGATGGCGAGGTTTACGAAAGCGGATGTGAATGTGATTGCCTTGGTAGGAGAAAGAGGACGCGAGGTAAAGGAATTCATAGAACGCGACTTGGGTGAAGAAGGCCTGAAGCGTTCGGTCGTGGTAGCGGCGACATCCGATACGTCGCCTCTCGTCCGCATCAGGGGAGCCTACCTGGCTACTGCGCTCGCGGAGTTTTTCAGGAAGCAGAAAAAGGATGTCCTCCTGATGATGGATTCAGTGACACGATTCGCTATGGCAGCAAGAGAGGTGGGGCTCGCCTCGGGTGAGCCGCCCGCGAACAAGGCATATCCTCCCAGCACGTTCGCCCATCTTCCCAGGCTCCTGGAAAGGGCGGGGACAAGTCGGGGAATGGGTTCGATCACCGGGATTTATACCGTACTCGTGGAAGGGGATGATATGAATGAACCGATAGCCGATGCGGTAAGGTCAATCGTGGACGGTCATATTGTCCTGGACCGGAAGCTGGCCGCGCGGGGGCACTATCCCGCTATCGATGTTCTGTCCAGTGTCAGCAGACTCATGGGAGAAGTAGCGGACAATGAGCATCTGGGCTGGGCCTATCAATTTCGCGGCACCCTGGCGGATTATGCGAAAATCGAGGATCTTGTAAACCTTGGTGCCTATAAAAAAGGACAGAACAAACGCGCCGACTATGCCGTTGAGATGATAGATGAACTGAACCGGTTTCTCAGACAGAATATCGATATGCAATCACCCATGGAACATGGACTGAAAGAAATGGCCGCTCTTCTTTCTCGGAAGATCCATCCGGAACCATAAGGTGACGATACGGCCGGCAGTCCTGTGCACGATAGAGGTGAAGGA
>CAZEGG010000457.1:0-2429 GCA_964511755.1 uncultured Desulfobacteraceae bacterium
GATCTCATTATAAGAATAGGTTCTGTCTCCAAAAACAACGGCCGCCTTTTCTCCAAACCGGTCGGCTGATTGGGAGAGCACTCGGGCCAGGTTCATAAAAACTCCTCCGTTTGCCTCAATGTCTATTCTCCTTCAACATCTGTTCTGATAATAGAAAGAATCCCGTTGCACAAGCAAAACTGTCTGCCCACTCACGTTGTCCACTGACGAATAGTCCTTGACCTTTGGCGCTCAAATCGTAAGATAAGGAGAATAAAAAGTTGGAACAAGAAAGGTTTTATTGTGACAAAATTAATCAAATTTGGGTTCGGATTGTCTATTATTGGTATTATTTTTTATTTCTTATCACCAAGCCTTCTCAATGACTACGCAGAAATGAGCAGAAACGCCGGTTTGATTCTTTTTGCAAGCGGTTGGGCGATCTCATTGGGGAGTTTAGTGTTCTCTCTCGGAATGGCAACCCAGAAAAATCGCAAAAGAAACTGACGCCGGACATTCCATCGAACCATTTGCTTTGGGTGCGTTTCCTGAAGCAGGCCTGAAACACCTCAGCCCCGTTGAGGGGCTAAGGTGTTATGGGTAAAAACATGCACGTACTCGTCTGCCGAGCTTTACGGCGTCAGGCAGACGGGCAGGTTTATCTATCCGGCGTGCCGCCGATAGAGGGCGCCGAGCATCCTGAAAACCATGGCGCCGTTCACCAAGTGCGCAGCGGCAATGCTCAGGATCGCCACGAGGCCAAGTACCACGGGGTTGATTCCAGAAAGAGCGATCAGACCCACCACAAGAGCACCAAGCCCCATCATCCCTCCAATGCCCGTATAGGGCATGATACTCTCCCGGGCCTCTTCCTGATCCGAACTCTCTGACCTGGAACTTGAAATCTCCATTGCATTCAGACGGGTGTTAAGGCCGCTGATCGCCATCTGAGCGATACCCAGGGCCATGGCCGCGACAGGAACCAGGACAAAGGGAGCGAAATGCAGGACCGCTAAAATGCCCAACGCTATTCCCCCGACTCCTGCGATGAATTCCGTCGCCATCCATCCCCGAAGCCTGAATGGAGTTCCCTCCATGAAAGAGGTAAGAGCTGAAAATCTGGCTGCAATTACTCCTCCCTCAAACAGAAGGGCAGCGCCTACCACGATAGTAGCAATGGCCAGCAAGGATACGGCTGCAAAATGTTCCAGCCCGATAACGGCCAAGGTAGCCGCTCCGACGCCCAGTACAGCCTGCACTACGGCAATACTCATCGCCCTCCGCACAGAGACCAGTGTCATGTCTCTTTGATAGTTATCCATATTCTTTACTAATACATCTGCCATGTTACTCACCTTCTTTCTTTGGCAGCTTGTTTATGTTCACTTCATATGACAATTTAACTATTTTTCCTCGCGTTGCAATAGGACGCATGGTCCTCATTTCCCGATTGCAGCGCCGCTGCGGCCGATATTTTTGTGGATGGACCCAGCATAGCTTTTTCCTATGGTATCATGCTCACAATATCGTAAATTCCAGTTTGACACATCGGGAACATTTTCCGTATGTCTATGTGTAATACACAAATTTTCTAAGACGCGGATCATTGACCCCATGTATGCATTTTTCGGCTTTACCTGACACACGATAGAAGTGACTACCCGGGTTCGGGCGCCAGGAGAACAGGCCGAAAAATCAAGGGACATCTCTTGATCAATTCTCAGATTTCTTCTCGCTGGGCTTTTCCGCCTCGACTCCAGGCCATTGGGTATACATCAAAACCAGTGTTGCATTGGCCGTTTGTCAAGCATTCGGGACTCATTCAAATCAACCGTAAAACCTGATCCAAGAACCATGCAGGCGCGAGATTGGTGAAGATGCATGTCGAAGATCATGCGCTCTGCGAGGATGGAGAAGCGAAAAAGAGCTCTTGATGGCTTAGGAGAAAGGATGCTTATAATCAACATCCGGTATGGATGAAACCGGAATGAAAATGGAGGAGAAGAAGATGAGTGAAGAATACAGGGATATGTGGAAAAGCTTAGGTCTGGACCTGGAGGCCCATGATGCACTGCTGGATATTCTTGGGAAGGGCTACCAGGATATTTACCTGGCGCAGAAGAACCGGCCCGAAGGTATGGGATATTTCGACTTCGTCATGAGCGAGGTACACGGTTTGCGCATCAAGGAATTGATGGATGAAAAGGCGGCCGGCCGAAAGGTCATCGGATCTTTCTGCGTATTTGTGCCCGAGGAGATCGTACGGGCCGCCGACGCGACCCTTGTGGGACTGTGTACAGGGGCGGATTTTGCCACTGAAGAGGTAGAAAAGCTGCTGCCCCGGAATACGTGCTCGCTGATTAAATCGGCGTTTGGGTTCAAACTCGGCAAGGTATGTCCGTACATTGAGTCGGCGGACATGATCGTGGGAGAAAATACCTGTGACGGCA
>CAZEGG010000458.1:0-2405 GCA_964511755.1 uncultured Desulfobacteraceae bacterium
GATATCCTTGAACGGCACGGCGCCATGGAATATACCACCGTGGTTGCCGCATGCGCCAGTGACCCGGCGACCCAGCAGTTTATCGCCCCCTACGCGGGATGCGCAATCGGTGAGTATTACCGCGACAAGGGACAGCATGCCCTCATTATTTACGATGACCTTTCCAAGCAGGCCGCGGCGTACCGCCAGGTTTCTCTGTTGCTCCGCCGTCCTCCCGGCCGGGAGGCCTTTCCCGGAGACATTTTTTACAACCACTCCCGGCTCCTGGAGCGTGCCGCGAAGCTCAATAATGACCTCGGTGCGGGCTCCCTGACAGCGTTGCCGATCATCGAAACCCAGGCGGGTGACGTTTCCGCGTATATCCCCACCAACGTTATCTCCATTACCGATGGACAGGTCTACCTGGAGCCCGGACTGTTCTTTTCCGGTGTTCGCCCGGCAATCAACGTGGGACTCTCTGTTTCCAGGGTGGGAGGTGCTGCCCAGACCAAGGCCATGAGAAAGGTGGGAGGTTCCCTGCGTCTGGATATGGCTCAGTTCAGAGAACTGGAGGCCTTTGCCCAGTTCGGAAGCGACCTTGACAAGGCCACGCAGAAGCAGCTGAACCGTGGTCGGAGACTGGTTGAAGTCCTGAAGCAGCCCCAGTATCAGCCCATGACCGCGGAAAAAGAAGTCGTCATTCTCTTTGCCGGCGCAAACGGCTATCTGGATGAGTGGCCTGCGGATGCTGTCGGTGAGTATGAAAAGCAGATGCTGGAATTTATGAGCAGCAAATACCAGGATTTGCTGGACCAGATAAAGGAAACCAACGACATCGGTAGCGATCTGGCTGAAAACCTGAAGAAGGCCCTCGATGAATTCAAAGGTATGTTTCAGGTCGCTGCGTAACGAACGCATAACCTGATCGGAAAGAGACCGTTAAATGGCAACTTTAAGGGACATTCTGCGTAAAATAGGCGCTGTCAAGAAAACCAAGCAGATTACCAAGGCCATGAACATGGTGGCAGCGGCGAAGCTCCGCACCACGCAGGGCAGGATGGAGAGCTTTGAGCCGTACGCTTCCAAATTTGCCGAGGTGCTGGGCAACCTTGCAAGCCGGATCGAGCCGGATATCCACCCGCTCCTGCTCACGAAGGAAAAAGTGGTGAATGTCGAACTTCTCCATTTCACTGCAGACAGGGGGTTATGTGGAAGTTTCAATTCACATGCCATTACCGCTGCCGAGAAATGGATCAAACAGAAGGAAGGCGAGGGGCTGCACTATTCTCTGTCCGTGGTCGGGAAAAGAGGCAGGGATTACTTTACCAGGCGGGGGTACAACATTCATCAGTCTCATACACACATTTACGGGAAAATCGATATGGGTTTTGTGAATCAGATGACCCGGGAATTTATTGACCGGTTTCTCTCTGACGAGATTGACGAACTCTATCTGCAGTACTCCAGGTTTGTCGGCATGGCCAAACAGGAGCCCACCCTGGTGAAACTGCTGCCTATTGAACCTCCCCGGGAGCGCGAAACGGAGGAGGGGGCAGCGGCGACGGAATATCTCTATGAACCCAGCGCCGAAGGACTTCTCATCGAACTGCTTCCCAAGCACATCAGCGTGCAGATATACAACGCGTTTTTGCAGAATGAGACCAGCGAACATGCCGCCCGTATGGCCGCCATGGATAACGCGTCGAAGAATTGTAATGAGCTGGTTGACAGCCTGACCCTTGTCTACAACAAGGCCCGCCAGGCGGCCATTACCGCCGAACTGATGGATATCGTGGGCGGCGCTGAAGCATTGAAGAAGGCATAACGGTTTTTCTATCATGAAGGAGGTCTGGATATAATTATGAACGAGGGCAAAGTTATTCAGGTAATAGGTCCGGTCGTGGATGTGGAATTTGCAGACGGGGAGCTGCCGGAGATTCTGACCGCTCTCCTTATCACGAATCCGGCGATCGATGACACTGAAGACAATCTTGTCGTTGAGATATCACAGCACCTGGGTGATAATGTGGTGCGCTGTATCGCTATGGACGTAACGGACGGCCTGGTCCGGGGTATGCCTGCCAAGAATACCGGAAGTCAGATCCAGATGCCGGTAGGCGCGGCGGGACTCGGACGGGTCCTGAACGTGGTCGGGAAGCCCGTTGACGGGCTTGGCCCGGTGAATGCGGAGAAATTTTACCCGATTCATCGACACGCGCCGGCCTTTGAGGATCAGGATACTTCCGTTAAGGTCCTCGAGACAGGGGTAAAAGTCATTGATCTGCTGGTCCCTTTCCCTCGCGGGGGAAAAATGGGGATGTTCGGCGGCGCAGGTGTGGGAAAGACCGTCGTTATGATGGAAATGATCCATAATATCGCCATGCAGCACGGCGGGATCAGTGTTTTTGCGGGTGTCGGTGAACGGA
>CAZEGG010000459.1:0-2386 GCA_964511755.1 uncultured Desulfobacteraceae bacterium
TCGTCGAGCTGCGGGTTCCCCCACTGATAAGTCACGAAAAGAACGGCGCCCTCTCACCAGTCACTTCAGAAAAGGCTTTCTCTCTGACCAGCACGTCCTCCCAGACCCCGGACCGGTAACCTATCCGGGTCCTCCACCAGAGGTGGAGGGTTTAGTCACAACTAAAAGTCACACAGCGGACAAAAAATGCACATGCGTCAAAACCTTGCACCGACCTCGGCAAACGGCCCCCGGAGATCAAAATTTGCTCGGACGTCTTGCTCGTCGATATCGATCTTGTCATAGCGGTACCCGCCGGCCACAAAGAATGGCCCGAAAAGTCTCAGGCGAACGCGTCCAATAAAACTGTAGATGGCATTGCCGCTCAGCGACATGAGGCGGGACTCGGCCTCGAACGCCAGTCGCTCGACAGGCACAACCTGGATCGCAGCGTAACCCTGAGGAATGACCACCGTTGCACTCTGTTTTTCGTCGGTTGCTCCCTGCCGGATTTGGGCTTCGACAGCAAGTACCCGGGCATTGATGCCCAGATCGACGTTCAATTTACCTCCGGTCACGGTTTTGAGAAACGGAAGTCCGTAGTACAGTCCCACGTCATACTGATCGAACCTGAGTTTTGAGTAGAAGTCGACACTCCCGGAGAAGGTCTGGTCGCCGAATGTAAACGACCCGCTTTTGCGACCGTTTGCTTCGAATTTTGATGGAGCCGCGACCACGTAGATATTAGGAAGCAGGGCCGGCGTTTCGATTTTGGCGCGGCCTTGGAAGCGGATTTTCCGGTCATAGTTGAGATCATTGTCGATGTTGATCAGGTCCGCGGAACTCAAAGCCTTATAGCCGAACGTTCCGCTGGGGTCCTGCTGCCATCCGCCGACGGCAAATTCAAGGCCCGCCGCATTGGCCCCGGGCACCGCGACCACACAGCTGAGCAACAGAATTCCCACAATTGCTTTTACCATGTCTTCCCCCTCTGGATTGATTATCCAAGATTAGCCGGCTGTATGCCGACCCTTATGGAGAGTGCAAGAAATATGCCCTGTTTCATGGCAAAAACAAGATGATCCCCGGCACCGCTCCTCCTTGACTCACCAGGAGAATTTCTCTATAGTCCTCCGGAAACTGCTATCTTCCACCAAGGGTGGAAGGTTTCATCAAAACCGAGGGGGAACGAGATGACCTTTGCTGTCATTCTGCTGGTCTTTGAGGCGATTCTCATCTTAGCAGCCTGTCTCTTCACCTGGGAATCCGTGAAGGAAAGGGAGCCCCGCGCACCGAAAGCGGGCCTGGCGGCGACCCTTCTTCTCCTGATACCGGCGCCGGTGATTGTGCTCCTGCCCCCGCTGCGACCTTTCATCGGCCTGATCTTCGGTCTCGTGGTTCTTTTCGGTCTGGCCTGCGCCGTACGCGGGAAGGCCAACCTCCGTTCCCTGAAAGGTTCCCAGGGGTACGTGGTCGAAGAGGTCCATCGATTTGACGAACGTGATATCGTCTTCGCACGAAACCGCTGTCTCCCCCCTGAATCGGAAGTCTACAGACAGTATTACGCGCTGCATCCCGAGAAAGAGGTGAAAGATGCTGAGCGGCGGAAGAAAGGAGGGCCTCTCGGCCGGCCGGGATCCATCGACAAGGGTTACAGGCCCAACGTTTCCATGGTCGGGGCCGCCTTCGAACTTCCCGCCTTTCTGGGCCCGCACGCCCTGGCCGAGCCGGCTCCCGAATCCTCTCCTGCGGAAATGGATCCGGCAAAGGCGACCCGGATTATCAAGGGGTTCGCAAGGAATCTCGGAGCGGACCTGGTAGGGGTATGCCGGGTCGACCCCAGGTGGACCTACTCCCATCGCGGAGAAATCTTTTATGACAATTGGGAGGAATGGGGCGCGGAAATCCCGCCTCCCCTTCCCTTCGCGGTGGTTGTGGCAACCGAGATGGACAGAAGGAACGTGAACGGGGGGCCGCACACGCCGACGGTGGTCGAGAGTTCCTGCAACTATGCCAAGGGGGCCTTTATTACCACTGCACTGGCGCGATGGGCCGGAAATATGGGGTACCATGCCGCCGCCCATCATAACCGTCACTACGACCTCCTCGTGGTTCCCCTGGCGGTGGACGCCGGCCTGGGGGAGCTCGGCCGTCTGGGCTACCTGATCACGGACCGGTTCGGCCCCAGGGTTCGTCTTTTTGCGGTCACCACGGATCTGCCGCTCGTCCCCGACAAACCGGTGGACCTCGGCGTGGAAGGCTTCTGTGAGCGGTGTCTCAAATGCGCCGATTCATGCCCTTCAAGATCCATCCCCCACGGAGAGAAAAAGCTCTCGAACGGCATCGAAAGATGGAAGCTCAACGAGGAGACCTGTTTCGATTACTGGGGCAAGGTGGGAACCGATTG
>CAZEGG010000460.1:0-2383 GCA_964511755.1 uncultured Desulfobacteraceae bacterium
CCTTGGGCTTGGTTTTGGTGGCCATGGGGTTCGCAGCCGCACCGGCATGGTTCAAGTGGAGGCAGGCGAGGCGATCTTCTTTGTGGATTACGTCAACGATCTTTTTTAGTTCCATGGCGCTTTCAGGAAGATGTATGCAAGGCTGTCTGGGATGCTCTCTTCCGTCAAGGGTGACGGAAACAGGCTCCAGGATGAGCACGCCGGGACCTTCCTCGGAAATCTGTTGATAGAATAGGAGTTGCCGGTCCGTGACCATGCCATCGGGGTTTCCATAGCCAAGCTTGATTGGAGGGAATACGAAGCGATTTGCGAGCTTGGTAGTTCCAAGGGTAATTTCCTCGAATAATCTTTCCATGCATGCCTCCTTTCCTTTCTTGTAACCTGTAAGCTTCCATTCCTCCGTCCTCAGTGATCGACGGAGGAAAAGAGCCTTCTCTTCGTATGAGGCAGGAAAATGATTTTAGGGTGTTCCATAAAATCATTTCAGTTATTGAATTCTTGAAAACGCGTTCGGAGGATGTCTATCCTAACTGGGGCATGAATCTACCGCCTCGTTTTACGGACGCTCGGATTTGGGTAGAATGACGCTGAAGGTTGAGCCCATGGCGGGCCTACTCTCAACCTCTACTCTCCCCCCGTGAGCTTCCACAATAGCCTTTACGACCGCCAGACCTACGCCGCTCCCCTCTGTCTTCCCGGCCTTTCCACGATGGAACATATCAAAAATATAGGGAAGATCTTCGGGTTCGATGCCTACGCCATGGTCTTTGATGGCGATCATAACTTCTCCAGCGGTCACCTCTGTTGATATGGTGATTGTTCCTCCTTTAGTCGAGAATTTAAAGGCGTTATCCAGAAGATTCCTAAAAACCCGCCTCAGACGTTGAGGATCTGCCTCGATAACGGGCAGGACCGTATCATTCTGCAGCTCAAGCCCGATGGCTGTCTCGGCGACTCTCGGCTGGTAGATCTCAAAAATCTCCATTAATTCTTTATCCAGGGAGGTGGCCTGAAAATTCAGTTTCAGCTTCCCGGTCTGCAAACGGGCAAATTCAAGAAAGTCACTGACCATAAAATCCAGCTTGTCTGTCTCATTTCGAATAATTCCCAGGTATTTCCTCTGTTTTTCTTCACCCAGATCGGAGGCCTTTTTCAAGAGACGCAGCACAAATCCGCCTATAATGGTCAGAGCGGACTTCATGTCGTGGGCAAACATGGAAATAAGGTTGTCCTTTTCACGTTCAAGGGCCTTCAGCTGGGAGATATCTTGAAATGCCTCTATAGCCCCGATAAGACCGCCCGCTTTATCGATCATGGCTGCCGTTTGCATCCTGACCGGGATGGTTGCTCCAGCCTTGCTTCGGACAGTGCTCTCCATCCGAACAACCGGCCGGCGTTGATGAATAGCTGTTCTTAGCGGGCAATGGAGTTTGCACATCCCCCCTTGCAAGATATCGCCGCAATAACGCCCTAATGCCTCCTTTTCGCGATAACCGGTAAGCGCCTCAGCCCAGGGATTAAAACTGGTGATTTCCAGTTGCGGATTGACGGTGATAATGCCGACCGGTAAGCTGTCAAGGGCGAACTTATAAAAGGCCAGGTCAATCTCTGCGGATTCCTTGGCCCTCCCAATTCGAAGTGGGTCGTTAGCCTGCCTGCCCATCTGAAAATCCCTCCTCTGCGCCCTTCTCCCGGATCAAGTCAGGCCCAGGCGCAGGAATCCAAGTCCGGTAAAATCAAACCATGAAGATGAAAGCTTCAACGATCAAGAAGTCCTTTGAGGGCATCCGAGAGTGTGAATTCAGACTGAAGCCCTACGAAGCGCTGGATCTCTTTGCCATTTCTGAAAAGTATCAGAGTGGGGATGCTCTCGATAACCAGGTTCAAACATATCTCGCGAAACTCATCGACATTCACCGCTGCGACGAGGACTCTTCCTTCAAATTGAGCGGCGAGTCGGCGCAAAATAGGCTCCTGCAAGCGGCAGGGAGTGCTCCAGGGCGTGCCAAAATCAACCAGCGTCAAGCCCTTTGTTTTCACCTTTTTAAACTGCCCATCGGATGCTATTTCTTCCAGATCCAGATCGTTTTCCCTCCCGGCATTTGTAGATTGAAGAACCAGATTTCTCTTGCTTTAAAGATCAATCGATTCAACTACCGTGCCACCCGCTGAATCCATACTTTTCATCAGTCGCTTATGAGACGGGGAGAAAGATATCCGTTTGAAATTACACGAGATCATTTTGTTAAGAGGGTATTGCATGAGAATCATGGGATAAAAAGCGTAAACCTGCTTGACTCAAGAGGTAACGTTACATATCCTCTAAAGGAACGGTTTGTAACGTTACTTGCATTCAAAATCTCAGATCTGTTCCGAGAGGGCT